>NZ_JBRFJE010000027.1:0-21292 GCF_052932165.1 Finegoldia sp. P3-F-LR
TAGAATATAGAAAGAAAAATGTAGCATAAAAATTTCTACCCCTATGGGTAGAATAGGACAAAAAAACCAGAGACAAATAATTTTTAAATGTCTCTGGTATAAAGTCCAACTTTTTGGGGTCACCTTAGTTTTAGATGACTACCAAGCTTTTTTAAGTATTATTTTAATAAATTATCTGCGAATTTTTTGATATCAGCAGTAGAATTTTCGTCTGGTGTATCATAGCAAATTACAGTATCAATAACGTTTAAATTATTTTTCGAACATCTTTCTTTCCAAAAGCCCATCCATTCACCGTTGTTCCATTCATAAGAACCAAAGAGAGCAATTTTTTTATCACTTAATGTATTTTCTAAATCAGAAAACATCGGTTCAAATGAAGTATCTTCTAGTTCTTCATCACCCATAGCAGGGCACCCAAAAGCAATGACATCGAAATTGTCTATATCGTAGTTTTTATAATCATCACTAAATACCATTTCGACTTTAGATCCTTTTGACTCACATTCTTCTTTAATAATTTGAGCCATTTTTTCAGTGTTACCAGTTTGAGACCAGTATAAAATTAATAAATTCATAATTTACTCCTTAAAATAATTTATTATATCAAACAAGTTATTTCCTTGTAATGATAATCTTTTTGTTACGAGCTTAGCATAGTCATATTTTTTAAATATATCTTTTGCTTTTTCTACATCAGAATATACTTTCCATTTTCCAGAAATACATTCATTTTTTCCGTTGTAATTGATAAAACCAAGCACATCCTCGTAGGGATACCCTAAGAAGAATCCGATTTCATGAGGAAATTCATTTTCAAGTAATCTTTTCTTTAAAAAATTTATGCTGCTATTAAAATTATCCGCAGGATAACCATAACTTTTCAAAGCATTTTGCAGCCTCTTATCATTATAGTTTTCTATTAAATTGTAATTTATTAAGTACAGCAACAACTTTTTTCTAGTTTGCTTTAAAATAATTAAGCTAAAATTATATTCTGATAATTTTTCGTTTAATTTAAATATGTCTTCAAATATGCTATCTGTATAATCAACATTTATCATATTTGCAAATTTGAGATTACTTAGTGTGGGATAACAATGTTCTAATAATATGTCTTGTAACATAACCACCTCTATAATAAGTATTGATAATTGATATCACAATAAGTATAGCACATGATTTTTGATAAATCAATACTGATTATCAATTAAATTCAAAGAAATTTGTGGTATAATATCTTTGTGCAATAATGATATATGAAGTATCTTGATAATATCGAATGTCTATGTTATATTTTATATATCAACTTAATTGAAATGAGGTGTATAAATGAAGACTATTTTTTCAGTAATTTTAGTTATTGCCAGCATTGTAATAATAATTGCAGTGATGAGTCAAGAAACTAAATCAGAAGGGATGGCAGCGTTAACAGGCGAAACTAATGTCGGCGGACATGGTGGAAGATTAACTAAGGATAATTATATTAATAGAGTTGTTATTGTATCATCAGTTATATTCTTGGTTTCAGCTTTGGCGTTAGCATATATAAAATAATTTAATAGTTGAAAGGAGTAAATCATGGACAATATGTATTACTATTTAGCTATTGCAGCAGGTATTATCGCTTTATTATTTGCTGCAATAAAATTTAGTAGCATAAGTAAAAAAGGTGCTGGTAATGAAAGAATGAGGGAGATATCTGGATTTATTCACGACGGAGCAATGGCTTATCTTTCTCGCCAGTACAAAGCACTTATTATTTTTGTAGTTATAGTATGTGTAATTCTAGGTGTTGCAATCGATTATAAGACAGCAATTTGTTTTTTAGCTGGTGCAATATTTAGTGTACTTGCAGGTTACATTGGTATGCAAGCTGCAACAAAGGCAAACGTTAGGACAGCTAACGCAGCAAAAGAAGAAGGAATGAATGGAGCATTAAACGTAGCATTTTCTGGTGGAGCCGTAATGGGAATGTGCGTTGTTGGATTAGGAATTTTAGGTATAACTCTTTCTTATATTATTTTCCAAGATGCTGAAATCGTTACTGGATTTAGTTTTGGTGCTTCTTCTATAGCTTTATTTGCCAGAGTTGGTGGAGGTATCTATACAAAAGCAGCCGATGTTGGGGCAGACTTAGTTGGTAAAGTCGAAGCAGGTATTCCTGAAGATGACCCTAGAAACCCTGCAGTAATTGCAGATAATGTTGGGGACAACGTAGGGGATGTTGCTGGTATGGGAGCCGACTTATTTGAATCCTATGCTGGTAGTATTTTATCAGGTATTACATTAGGTTTATTAGCTTATAAAGAAGCTGGTGTGTCATTTGCAATAGCAATAGCAGCTTTAGGTGTTATTGCATCTATTATAGGTGTATTTACAGTTAGAGGAGGAAAAGATCCTCAAAAATCTTTGAATACAGGTACAATTATCAGCTCAATATTAGCAATCGCAGGATCATTCTTCTTATCAAGATCTATTCTTGGTAGTAATAATGCTTTCTTCTCTGTATTAGCTGGTATATTAGTTGGATTGATAATTTCACAATTTACTGAATACTACACATCTGAAGATAAAAAGCCAGTTCAAAAAATTGCTGAAGAATCAGAAACTGGTTCTTCTACAAATATTATCTCAGGTTTGGCTACAGGAATGAAATCAACTACTGGTCCAATTATTGTTATAGCTATTGGTATAATAATTTCATTCTTTGCATCAAATGGTGCTACAAACCCTACAGAAGGTTTGTATGGTATTGCAGTAGCTGCTATAGGTATGTTATCTACTTGTGGTATGACAATTGCTGTAGACGCTTATGGTCCAATAGCAGATAATGCTGGTGGTATTGCTGAAATGTGCGAATTACCAGAAGATGTTAGAAATATTACAGATAAATTAGACTCAGTTGGTAATACTACCGCTGCAATAGGAAAGGGATTTGCAATCGGTAGTGCTGCATTAACAGCATTAGCATTATTTGCATCATATACAGCTGTAGTAGGTTTGAAACAAATAGATGTTACAAGTCCAGAAGTTGTAGCTGGTATGTTCATTGGTGGTATGTTACCATTCCTATTCTCAGCATTGACTATGGATGCTGTAGGAACAGCTGCAAATGATATGATTGTTGAAGTTAGAAGACAATTTAAACAATTCCCAGGAATTATGGAAGGTACTCAACAACCTGATTACAAAAAATGTGTAGATATTTCTACAGGTGCGGCATTAAGACAAATGCTTGTTCCAGGTTTGTTAGCTGTAGTTTGTCCAGTTATAATGGGATTCTTGTTAGGGGCAGAAGCTTTAGGAGGACTTTTAGCAGGTTCACTTGTAACAGGCGTATTAATGGCAATATTCATGTCAAACAGTGGTGGAGCATGGGATAATGCTAAAAAATATATTGAATCAGGTCAACACGGTGGAAAAGGATCAGATGCTCATAAGGCAGCTGTAGTTGGAGATACTGTTGGGGATCCATTCAAGGATACTTCAGGTCCATCATTAAACATATTAATTAAATTGATGACAGTAGTATCATTAGTATTTGCACCATTGATTGCTCAACATGGTGGAGTAATACTAAACTTATTCTAAAAATCGAATATTTTAGTATTTGAAGTGTTTTTCTAAAACACAAATTGAATTAAATGATTTTAAGCGGAATGTTATCTTTATATTGTAGAAAACATTCCGTTTTTAATTTTGTTTTATTTTAATTCAAAATTATTGTATAATATTATTATCTATAATTTTAGGAGGATTAAATGGACGAAGTCGGGCCCAATCTTATTGTAGAATTGGTTATTTTATTAATACTTATAGTAATTAATGCTTTTTTTTCAGCAAGTGAAATAGCAATTGTTTCTTGTGATAAAAATAAGCTTAGGGTTATGAGTGATGACGGAAATGAAAAGGCAAAATCTGTTTTAGAACAATTTGAAAAACACACAAAATTTTTGTCTACTATTCAAGTTATATTAACTTATATTGGATTTGTTGCTTCAGCAATATGTGCATCTAGTTTAAGTGTAAGTTTGAGTAAAAAGATGATATTTTTAGGATTAAATAAATCTGTAACTTATTGGATATCAGTGTGTGTTGTACTTATTGTTTTATCGTTTTTGTATATTTTGTTTGGACAATTGATTCCAAAAAGAATTGCTTTGAGTGTGGCGGATTCTTTTGCGTTATTTTCGATTAATGCTGTAAAATTTATTTACTTTATTTTAAAACCATTTGTTTTCTTACTTTCTAAGTCAACAAAATTTATACTGAGTATAATTGGAATTAAAACTTTGAATGTAGAGAGCAAAATTACTGTTGAAGAAATAAAATCAATGGTAGAGGTCGGAAAGGAACAAGGAATTATAAATTCAAACGAAAAAGATATGATTGACGCTGTTATTAACTTTGATGAAAAAACAGCTGAAGAAATAATGACAGCAAGAACAGAAGTATTTGCAATTGACCTTGAAGATTGTATTGAAGACTATTTGGATAAATTAATGGAACTAAAATTTTCAAGAATTCCAGTATATGAAGGTGATATTGACAACATACTGGGCATCATCTACATTAAAGATTACATGAGTGAAGCTTACAAACATGGATTTAATAATGTTGACTTAAGAAAGATTTTAAAGCCAGCGTATTTTATATCGGAAACTAAAAATATCAATGATTTATTCTCAGATATGAAGAAAAAAAGAATTCACATGGCAATCTTAATTGATGAATATGGTGGTTTCTCAGGTATTGTATCGATGGAAGATTTAATTGAAGAAATAGTTGGAAATATCGAAGATGAATACGATCATGAAGCTCCTGATATTATTCAGGTTGACAAGTTTAATTATATAGTAAAAGGTAGTACTTCTATAAAAGAAATTAATTCTAACATTGGACTTGAGATTGATGAGCTATCGGATGATTATGATACATTAGGCGGTATGTTAATAAATCGATTGGGATATATACCTGAAGATGGCTTTAAAAGAAAAATAGAAATAGATGATGTTTTGTACAATATAATTTTTGTGGAAGATAAAAGAATTAAAAAGGTAAAAATTACATTACCTAAGAACTTTTTTGAATAGGTGATTAAATGATTATTATAAAAAATAAAGATGAAATAGAAAAAATGGATATTTCTGGAAATGTTATTTCTGGAATGCATGAAGCTTTGAGGGAATTTGTTAAACCGGGTTTGACTACAATGCAAGTTAATGATTTTTGCGAAAAATTTATTAGAAGCAAGGGAGCAATACCAGCTCAAATAGGATTTGAGGGATTCCCATACGCTACATGTTGCTCTGTAAATGATGAAATATGCCATGGATATCCATCTGATTATATTTTAAAATCTGGTGATTTGTTAAAAGTAGATACAGTAGTTGAATTGAATGGTTGGATGAGTGATTCTTGTTGGAGCTATGCAGTTGGTCAAATAGATGAAGATACTCAAAAACTTATGGATGTTACAAGAGAATGTTTGTATGAAGGAATTAAATTAGCCGTAATAGGCAATAGACTAGGCGATATAGGAGCTAAAATTCAGTCAATAGCAGAAACTAATGGCTATTCTGTAGTACGCGAATTCACAGGCCACGGGATTGGAAGAGGTATGCATGAAGATCCTATGGTTCTTCACTATGGTAAAGAACACAGAGGTCTTAGATTACAAGAGGGAATGGTTTTAACTATTGAACCAATGATTAATATGGGAACTCATAAGTTGAAAATTGATAAAAATGGATGGACAGCTAGAACTATTGACGGAAAAAAATCATGCCAATATGAACACACATTAGCCATCACAAAAGATGGTCCAAGAATTTTGACTAAACAACAAGGACAATAAAATAAAGAGAATATTTTGGGGGTTCCTCAAAATATTCTCTATTTTTTTATTACTGGAAAATTATAAAAATCATTAACCTTTTTTGTAGAATATATTAGTCTACTGATTTTTATATCATATTCAAATAATTTTTTGTAATTATCAGATAAATTTGAAAAATCTCTGTTCAAAGAATAAATTTTACAATTTTTATTCATTGTGGACAAATCGAAGTTTTTTTTGAATCCCAATAGGCGAACAGCTTCAATATCTGCATTTACGATATCATCAACAAATTTTTTATCTACTCCTAAAATATAATTTAAAATCAATCTTTGAAGTCGATTTTTGGTATATTTTTTATTTTTTATGTTTTCAAAAAAATCATCATAATTTTCATTCAATGCATTGGATAAAAGATTATCTAATCCTTTCTCATAACCCGTTATATTATCTAATTCTGATTTTTCCACGAATAATTTATAAGATAATATGTCTAAAAGTTTTTTGTTAGATCTAATAGAATTGTATTTTAGATATTCGTAAGTTAAGGATGGTATTTTGTCTTTAAATTCTTCTAATAGTTTCAAATTAGATCTAATAGAAGAGGCACTATAAGAAATACATTCTAAGGAATTTGAATTGTATTCGCTATTGACTCTTCTTATTGGCAGAATTTTACATTTAGAGTGTAGTTTATCTAATGATTGCATATATTCCAAAGCAAGAATGTTATTTGATTTGAATATTTCATCGGAATATTCAGAGTAGTTTTGCTTTGAAAATATCATTATGTTTTTATTATATGAAATATTTTTGTTTTCTAGTATAAACTGTTTAATATTACCTTCATTTTCTAGTAGAAAATCTTTGTATGAAATTAGATCTTTTATTTCTGTTTCAATTCCAAAAGAGACATAATCACATCCAATAGTGTCTATTATTTTAATAGCGTAATAGGCGAAATTTTGCGCTGATTGTAAAGAAAATACAGAAGGAATTTCAATAACACAGTCTATTCCGTGTTCCAAAGCAATTTTAGTTTTATGAAGTTTGTCTAAAATAGAAAACTCACCACGTTGCACGACACTTCCACTCATAACTGCAATTATATTTGCTTCTGGGAAAATTTTTTTTATTTGATCTATTTGATGTAAATGCCCAAAATGGAACGGATTGTATTCACATATTATAGCTATATTCATAATTATTGATTCCTTTCATATACTTTTTTCTTATGTTGTATTATAATTGATATTGGTAATATAGTAAATAAAAAGGGGTAGATTTTATGGATATAAGATTTGTTAAAGGCAATATTTTTGAGCTACAAAGCGATGCAATTTTATATTTTATCGAAAATTCACTTCTGGAAGAGAATTCAAAACAATTAGTTGAAAAAGCTGGAGAAAGAATTTTAGAACCTCTTACAAAAATAAGTGGAATAGAAAAAGGCGAATGTAAAATCATTCCCGCTTTTAACATAACTTCGGATTATGTGATATTGGCAAATTTGCCAGATGATTTAAGAAATAACAACAAAAATATTTTCAAAAATCTAATCTATAATGTTTTTTGTGAAATGAAAAAATTTGAAATTCATTCGCTTAACATAGATTATTCTTTTTTAACTGAAAAATATTCTAGTGAATTTGTTAATCTTATAAATGAAGTTATAGACGAAAAATCGTTGAGAATTAGCGATTTTCTTGTATTTATGTGCAAAAGTTAATAATTGACTTTTAACTTAAATTACTCTAAAATAATATTATGTCCAATGACGAAAGGTAGTGATTAATATTTTTCCAGAAACTCATAAGAGAATTGTTAGAGAAATAAATCAAGACATTAAAGATTCCTATGGAATCAATTTAAATATAAAAAAATTAGAATGGGGAGCTGTTAGTCCAGATATTTTACCAAAATACAAGCTAATAGCACATTACAAAGAAGAAAGTATAAATTATATTGTAAAAGAAATTATCACTATAATTTATCTTTTTCAATTTACAGATTTAACAAGATTGAATTCATTGCAAAATAAGATTTTAAGTACAAAACTTGGAGTAATAAGTCATTATCTAAGTGATTATGTGTGTCTTCCACATGCAAAAAGATGGAGGTGTAATCAACACCTTAAAGATCACATGAATTACGAAAGAGTTTTGAATAAGTTAGCACAAAATCATATATTTGACAAAAAAGCAATAACATCAAGTCAAATAAGCATAGATAATGATGAATGTGTGATGTTAAAAACATTGGTTAAGAATTATATTGAAGATATAGTAGGTGAATATAGCATTTCAGAAGATAAAACAAGAGATTTGGACTTTGCGTACGGTTTGAATTATTCTATTTTCTGTTTTATCTTTGAAACTATTGAAGTATTCTCTACAGAAAGATACTATCAAAAGTCCTTTGTTTTTTAAATATAATTAGGAGTAGGAGTTATGTATAAAGCTTATAACACGAACAATTTAAAGAAAAAGCTTGAGAAAAAATTTCTTTTCGAAGACGATTTATTAGCTTTATACTTAATGCTTGATATTGTTCAACAAGAAAACAAAATACAACCTTGTTATGTCAAATATAACGCTCTTAATAAAATTTACAATGTTTTAATTAATCATTTGTCGTATAGAAATGATAGAGAAAATATTATTAAAGCTATTTTTGATTTGATATCAGAAGATATTAATAAAATTGAATTCACTTATTATCTTCAAGCTTATACTGAAGGATTTAATAATAAGAATATAAGTGATGAGTTGGAGTTTTATGCATTAAGACATATTCCAGCATCTACGATTAAAAAATCGGATATTCTTCTTCATAATACTGAAAGCAGAAGTGCTAAGTTTTTAAAAAATAAGATGATTAGTTCAATTAAAAACAAATCAAATGCATTTAGAGTACAAGATTCAATAATAGATAATTATTGTGAAAATATCTTAAAAGACAAGATATTTAGCATTAATAGCAAGATGGACAAACAGTTAGTGATGAAATCTATTAATGATAGAGTAGTGATTTCTGAAGAAAAATTCTTGAATATGTGGCAATTAGAAAATTTGTACAAAAAAATTGTTAAAACTTTGAAAACTGTTTTAAATAATTCTATAGAAGATGCATTGTGGTATGGGTTAAATGACAGAGTATTACAAAGGTATAAGTAAATTGTAAAGTCGGATTTAAATTGTTGTAAAAAAATTTGACAAAACAAATTTAATCGTTTATACTAGTAAAGTAATGTTTGATACATTAAGCCCAGATAGCTCAGTCGGTAGAGCAAAGGACTGAAAATCCTTGTGTCGCTGGTTCGATTCCGGCTCTGGGCACCAAAATGTGTGCGGAAGTGGCTCAGTGGTAGAGCATCGCCTTGCCAAGGCGAGGGTCGCGAGTTCGAGTCTCGTCTTCCGCTCCATACGGCGACATAGCCAAGTGGTAAGGCAGAGGTCTGCAACACCTTCACCCCCAGTTCAAATCTGGGTGTCGCCTCCAAAGGAAAGTTTATTATAGACTTTCCTTTTTTTTATATGTAAAGGAGTTAATATGATTTTTATTGATTTATTAAAAGATGAGTATATTGAGGAATTATCAGATTTTGTATACAAACTGAGAAATAATTTTTTATTTCAAAATAAGTTTGATTCAAATTTGGCGAAAAATAGAACAACAATAATCAAATCTTTGAAAAAACAAATATCTAATAGAAATCATTTCGTGATTTTTGAAGAAACTAAGTTAATAGGATATTTGGTGTTAGATTTAGATGATAAAGAGTTGCTAATCAAAGAGATATATTTAGATAAAATTAATAAATCAATACTTTTTAAAATTTTTAGATTTTTAATGGATTATGCACTATCAAACTTATTTGATATAATTAAATTTAAGTTCAATGGATTTATTTTCGATGAAATTATAAAAGAACATTTGGATGATCAAAATAGATTAGAAATAAAGAATGATATGTTTGAAGAATCTCATAAGAAATTTGCGATAATTAGTTTTAAAGCTAAAAATGGCTTGATAAAATTTTTAAAAGGCAATGATTATGAAGTTATTTACAGTTTCGATAGTAAAAAAATGGATGAAAAAGTTAGTGACCATGTAGATATGCAAATTAGGAAAATAAATGAAAATGCATTCGTTTGTACTCAAGAATCGTATTTTCATTATAGGGTATATCTTCCAAATTATATAGCATTATATGTAACAGAGCTTGAGATAACGAACACATACCCGAAAGATTGCCTGTTAAATAACTTTTCAATTGAAAATCATTTAGTCTGTAATAAAAAATCTGTAGATCCTGTTGTATTAAAATTACTTAAAGATGAGAAAATAATAATGGTCAAACAAGGATATTCCAAATGTTCAACAATAGTTACTGATAAATTTGTAATTACCAGTGATAAATCTATATATAATAGTGTTCAGAAACAAAATATTAAGGCATATTTGATAGATTCTGGTGAAATAAAACTAGAAGGTTATGATACAGGATTTATTGGTGGGACTTGTGGATATTGTGCTGATTTAGGGGTTGTGTTTTATGGCAATCTTGAAAATTATAAATTTAAAAATAAACTTATTGAATTTTTAGAAAAAGAAAATATAAAATACTATTATACAGATGATGATGATTTTATAGATCGCGGATCTATAATTTTTAATTAATAGGAGGTCAATTATGATTCAACCATCTACATTACCGGGAATGATGGAACTTCTTCCTGAAGACCAAATGGTGTTCGATACAATTAAAAGAAGAATAGAAGATGTTTTTATTAAAAATGCATTTTTTTCAATCGATACACCTGCTATAGAAAAATTAGACGTTTTGCTATCTAAAGGTGGAGGAGAAACAAGTAAGCAAGTGTATAGAATTGATAGTAGTAAGAAAAATCAAGGATTGAGATTTGACTTAACTGTGCCACTCGCAAAATACGTTTCAATGTACATGCAAGACTTAGCATTCCCATTTAGAAGATATCAAATAGCTAAGGTGTATAGAGGAGAAAGAAATCAAAAAGGAAGATATAAAGAATTTTATCAATGCGATATAGACATCATAGGAAATCAAAAATTGAGCTTATATAATGATGCAGAAATAGTAAAATGCATGTATGAAGCTTTAAAATCAATAGATGTTCCAGATTTTGAATTTCAATTTAATAACAGAAAAATATTGAATGGATATTTCTCTA
Source organism: Finegoldia sp. P3-F-LR (assembly GCF_052932165.1). NCBI lineage: Bacteria > Bacillati > Bacillota > Tissierellia > Tissierellales > Peptoniphilaceae > Finegoldia > Finegoldia sp. P3-F-LR. The sequence goes on from NZ_JBRFJE010000027.1 coordinate 11,056, forward strand.
ATTTAGGTGTTGAAGACTTTGAATCATGTTTGAGAATAATTGACAAATTAGATAAAATAGGAATAGATAATGTAAAAGAAGAATTATCTAAGCTAAACTTGGATAATGAAAAAATTGATTCGATTTTAAATTTCTTACAAATAGATGGAACTAACCAAGAAATAATCGAAAAACTTGAATTATTGAATATTGCTAATGATTTATTTGTATGTGGGCTTGATGAATTGAAATTTGTATATGACGATATTTTATCTTTAGGAGTTAGTCCAGATAATATTAAAATAAATTTATCTATAACTAGAGGGCTTGATTACTACACAGGTTCAGTATTTGAAACATTTTTTAAGGAATATCGTGAAATCGGATCGATTTGTTCTGGAGGAAGATATGATAGTCTAGCGAATAATTTTACTAAAAGCAAGTTGCCTGGAGTAGGAATGAGTATCGGCTTAACTAGATTATTCTATCAACTTCAAGAATTAAATTTGGTTAAAGGACAACAAACTAACTTTGATTGCATCATTATTCCTATGAAAGGTTATGAAAAAAATGCAGTGAAGTTGATGAATGATTTGAGAAGTTCTTATGTAAGATGTATGAGTTATCTTGAAGATGATAAATTAAAAAAGAAATTTAATTATGCTGACAAATTATCCGTAAAATATGTTATAATAATAGGACAAGATGAAGTTGAGCAAAATAAATTTACTTTACGAAATATGGTAAATGGTAATCAAGAATTATTAGAGCTTAACCAAATTATTGAAAAGTTAAAATAAAGGCGATGAAAAATCCCAGTAGGCATATAAGAACTTTCAGAGAGAGTAAAACTTAGGCTGAAATTTTACTTAAGAGATCAGTATGCTGAATACTAATTTGGAGCCTATTGTCAAATGAGAAAAAATTAGGGTGGAACCACGAGACACTTGTCCCTATCGGGATGAGGGTCTCTTTTTTATTAGGAGGTATTTATGTTTGAAGTAAAATTAAAAGATGGATCCGTAAAAGAATTTGATGAAGAAATAAGTTTATTAGATGTTTGCAAATCAATTTCTGAAGGATTAGCAAGAGACTGTGTCGGAGCAGTTGTAGATGGTAAAATAATGGGATTAATGGAAACTATTGATTCTGACTGTGAAGTTCAATTCGTAAAATTTGATGATGAAGAAGGAAAGCAAGTTTTCTGGCATACTTCATCTCACTTAATGGCTTATGCTATTCAAAGATTGTATCCAAATACAAAATTTGCAATTGGGCCATCAATTGATTCTGGATTCTATTATGATTTAGATACAGATCACAAGTTTGTACCTGAGGATTTAGAAAAAATTGAAGCCGAAATGAAAAAAATAGTTAAGGAAAATCCTAAATTAGTAAGAGTTGAGATTTCAAGAGAAGAAGCTTTGGAAAGATTTAAGAAAGAAGGTCAAGATTATAAAGTTGACTTAATAGAAAATCTTGATGAAGATGCTACAATTACATTGTATGAAATGGGAGACTTCGTTGATTTGTGTAGAGGACCTCATTTATTAGAAGTGAAAAATATTAAAGCATTCAAGTTATTATCAATTGCCGGTGCATACTGGAGAGGTGATGAAAATAACAAGATGCTTCAAAGAATTTACGGAATTTCATTCCCTAAGAAAAAATTATTAGACGAATATTTAGAAAGAATGGAAGAAGCTAAGAAAAGAGATCACAGAAAAATTGGTAAAGAAATGGGGCTATTCTCAATTCAAGAAGAAGGACCGGGTTTCCCATTTTTCCATCCAAATGGAATGGTTGTGTTAAATGAACTAGAAAAATTCTTGAAGGAACAACTTTTAGATAGAGGATATGGTCAAATCAAAACTCCATTGATTTTGAACGAAGATTTATGGCACCAATCAGGTCACTGGGATCACTACAAAGAAAATATGTATTTCACTCAAATAGATGGTGATGATTATGCAATAAAGCCAATGAACTGTCCAGGATCAATTTTAGTTTACAAGGATGAATTGCACAGCTACAGAGAGCTTCCAATTAAAGTTGCAGAATTGGGTCAAGTTCACCGCCATGAATTATCTGGGGCATTGCATGGCTTATTCAGAGTTAGAACTTTCGTACAAGATGATGCACATGTATTCTGTTTACCTGAACAAATAGAAGAAGAAGTAACTAAGATTATAGATTTCTGTGATTATATTTATTCTAAGTTTGGTTTTAAATACGAAGTTGAATTGTCAACTCGTCCAGAAGATTCAATGGGATCAGATGAAGATTGGGATTTAGCAATCAATTCACTTAAGAGTGCGTTGGAACACAAAGGTCTTGAATATAAAATTAATGAAGGGGACGGTGCTTTCTACGGCCCTAAAATAGATTTCCATTTGGAAGATGCAATTGGTAGAACTTGGCAATGTGGAACTATTCAATTAGATTTCCAAATGCCAGAAAGATTTGATATGACTTATATCGCAAGTGATGGATCTAAAAAACGTCCAGCAATGATTCATAGAGCAATTTTAGGTAGTGAAGAAAGATTTATGGGAATACTAATAGAACACTATGCTGGAAAATTCCCATTATGGTTATCACCAGTTCAAGTAGAAATTCTTCCTATTAGCGATAAATTCAATGATTATGCGTATGAATTACAACAAAAAATGAAAGCACGTGGATTGAGAGTGAAAGTCGATGATAGAAGTGAAAAAATCGGTCTTAAGATCAGGGAATCTCAATTGAAGAAAGTGAACTATTCATTAATAATTGGACAAAATGAAATTGATAACAATGAGGTATCAGTAAGAAAAAGAGATATCGGAGATGTAGGATCTAAGAATACTGATGAATTTATTGATGAATTAGTAGATGAATATCAAAATAGAAAATAATGCTTTAAAGAAAGCTTATTTTACAATATAAAAAATTTGCTCTGAATTTCTCAGAGCAAATTTTTAATAGAAGGAGGTAAAATGTACAAGAAATTTTATTGGTTTCTCAAATATTACAAAAACAAATTAATTCTTGCTATTACATTTCTTTTATTAAGTGACCTGGTCGGATTAATTCCTCCATATATTACAGGGAAATTAACCGATAGAGTATTAAACAATTCGATAGAATTAAAACCTTTTTTAATTATACTTTTAATTGATATTTTAGTAATAGGAATTAAATATTTTTTTGCAATGGGATGGTGTTATTACACATTCAGAGCTTCGAATGAAATAGACTATGTAACTAGAAATAGACTTATGGATAAATACTTAAACGAATCCATGAAATATTTTCAAACCTTCAAAACGGGAGAACTTATGAACAGAGCTACTGGAGATGTCAATAGTTTAAGCGATTTGATGGGATTTGGAACTCTTACATTTTTCGATTCTACAGTATTTCCTTTGTTTATAATAATTATAATGATGGTCGTCGTTGACGTTCGTTTAACACTTGTTTCTATAATACCTCTTCCTATATTGGCATTTTTGTGTTTAAAAATAGGTAAGAAAATCCATGAAAAATACTCAATAGTGCAATCCACATTTGATAAGCTAAACAATAGTGTGCTAGAAGATGTTGAAGGTATTAGAATTATAAGAGTTTTTGGGATAAAAGATGCTAGATATTTTTCGTTTCAAAATCGATCTAAAATGTTGGTTCAAAAAAACATGGATGTTGTAAAATACAGAGCAATGATGGCTCCTTTTCAAAGAATAATCCCAGCAATAACATTTGTTATAGCAATCGGATATGGAACATTTTTAATAAGTAAGAATCAAATATCTGTTGGTCAATTGGTTTCTTTTACTTATTATTTAAATATGTTAATTTGGCCAATGTATGCATTAGGAAACTTCATAAATGTATATCAACAAGCCGATGCATCAATGGATAGAATCGATAATATACTTGATTATGAAGATGACTTAGATTTAAACGAAGATTACAAGGAAATTGATGATATAGAAAGTATTAAGTTTGAAAATTATAGTTTCAAATATCCTTACTCTAAAGAATTCGCACTTAAAGATATTTCTTTTGAATTCAAGAAGAATATGAGGGTGGCTATTGTTGGAAAGACAGGGTCAGGAAAGTCAACTATTCTTAAACAATTATTATTCTTATATCCAAGGCAAGATGAATTTGAAATCAACGGTAAATACACGAATTTGATTAATTTGAGATCAGCAAGAGATAATATGGCGTATGTGTCTCAAAAAAGTATGATTTTTTCGGATACAATAAAAAATAATATAAAACTTTCCAAGATAGAGGCCACAGATGAAGAAGTGGTTAAAGTATCTAAAAGCGCGGATATTTATAAGGATATAGTCAATTTTCATGATGAATTTGACACTTTGTGTGGTGAAAACGGACTGTCGTTATCTGGAGGTCAAAAACAAAGAATTTCATTAGCAAGAGCTTTATTAAAAGACTCAAACTTGGTTGTATTAGACGACTGCTTAAGCGCATTGGATACTCAAACTGAGAAAAATATTTTAAGAGAGTTAAAAAAACTTAAAAAAACCGTAATATTATCAACTCATAGATTAAATCAGATTGACGATTTTGATTTAATAATAGTTATGAAAGATGGTCAAATAAGTGAGATGGGTACTCATTCGGAATTAATGGAAAACAAACAATGGTATTACAATCAATATAATATCCAATTAGTGAGGGGCAGATATGAAGAGTAAATTAAGAAATAAATTTGTATCAGAAAAACTAAAAATGTATTCCATGAAGCAATCAAAAGAATTGGTGATTGGATTTGTCTTTTCCTTATTAAGAACTTCAATGGAAATTTTGGGGCCAATTGTAATAGGATTTGTATTAAATGAGTTTGTAGCTAAGAATAATATAGTTGGAAATTTTTCATCAATTATTAAATACTTGGCTATTTATTTGGTGATTTACGTTGCGTGTGGAATTTTCAGTAACTTGAGTATGATTTATTTTGAATTGGCAGCAAATAACGTAACATATTTTGTACAAAATGATATTTATAAACATATCAATGAATTACCTATAGAATACTTTGATAATCTGGCAGCAGGAAGTATCGTATCAAGGATTACGAATGACACTATGAGATTAAAGATAATGTTTCAACTTATATTGGCAGATATTACAACTGCTGCAATAATGATAATTGCAATATATATTATGATGGTTGTAACAAATATAAAAGTGTCGCTGATGCTTCTTATATTGTTTCCATTGGTTTTCTTAATATTTTATGATTATAGATACAAGTCAGCAAAGCATAACAAAAGAATCAGACATCTAGTTAGTAAAATAAATGCAAATATTAATGAAAATATTAATAATATGGAAATAATTCAAGCATTAAATGTCAAGAAAACTATAAAGAATAAATTTAATAAAATTAACAAAGAAATTTTTGATAATAATTTGGCCCTTACAAAACTGAGAAGTTATGGTGGATACAGGGCAATTGATATAATTGGTTTATTATCAACAGCTATAATTTTATTTTATTTTGGATATGGTCAGATAACGAAAAGTTATCCAGTTACGGTTGGTGGCCTTTATATCATTATTGATTATACTTCGAAGATATTTTCTAATGTTAGCGTAATTGTTACAAGATTTGGAGATATGGAACAAGCATATGCATCTGCAAGTCACATATTCGATATCATGAAATTAAATACAATAGAAAAGTCAGATGGTGTGATTGATGGCCTAGAAGGAAATATCGAATTTAAAAATGTTTATTTTGCTTATGATAAAAATGATGTATTGAAAGATGTTTCGTTCAAAATACCAAAATCAACTAGTGCTGCTTTTGTAGGAACTACAGGTAGTGGAAAATCAACAATCCTTAATTTAATATTGAAGTTTTACGATGTAAAAAGTGGTGAAATTTTAATTGATGGGATAAATATCAATAATTTAAATGAAGATATTATGAGAGAAAACTTTGCGGTTGTACTACAAGATCCGTTTCTTTTTGAAACTACATTAAAAGAAAATATCACTTTAGATAAGGATTATAGTGACGAGGAAGTGATACATGCGTTAGAAGAATTAGGATGCTATACATTGCTTAAAAAAGGTTTAAATGAACCTATAAAAGAAAAAGGCTCTAATCTTTCACAAGGAGAAAGACAATTAATCTCCTTTGCAAGAGCATACATTAGAAATCCTAGAATATTAATTTTAGATGAAGCTACATCGAACATTGATACTGAAACAGAGCAAATTATCCAACAACCATTAGAAAAATTAAAATATTCAAGAACTACATTGATAGTAGCTCACAGATTATCTACAATTAGAAATGTAGACAAGATTTTTGCATTATCCAATGGTAAAATAATAGAAAGTGGAACTCATGATGAACTATTACTAAAAGATGGTTTCTACAAACAAATGTACGATGAGCAATCATCAATTTAAAGGGGGATTAATGGATAAAAAACTAAAATATATTAGGACAATATACACTATAATATTCACAATTATTGTCTTATATATAGTAAGGAACAATTTTATAGCACCTAATCATATCTTTAAATATAAGATTTTTTTGAGTATTGCTCAAAAATTACAAATTGCTTTATTTGGACTTTTAGTATTTCTTATTTCATCAATTTCCTATTTTTTATATAATAAAAATTTTGATTTCAAGGATATAAAAAAGTTTTGGGTTCTAGAATCATTAAGAAAATTTGTATGGATAAAGGGAATAGAATCAGTATTTATTGGTGAAGATGAGTATAGGAATCAGAACTTAAACAAAAATATTTCTAATTTTATCGCTTTATCTTTAATTAGTATATTCACGATATTTTTAATGAAACCAGAATGGACACTATTTTTGATTTATTTAGTAATATTGGTTATTGGTATTTGCGTTATTTATTTTAAAAACAAAAGTCCATATTATTTAGATTTTGTTGTAAAGGATAACATAAGTGTCAAAAGAAAAGTTTTATCAGTTGCTTATGAAACTGTTGTTACAATATGTAATATATTATTTTTCGTTTTTGCGATAAAACAATTTACTAATGTAAATCTTTCATCTTTGGTGCTTATTTATTGTGTTTCAAATGTATTTGGGCAAGTTAGCTTGATGCAGGATGGATTTGTTGTTTCGGATTTAATAGAAATACACTTTTTATGTAAATTGATAGAACCTAGAGCTGCAATAATTGCTATATTGATATACAGAATTGTAAGTAGTGTTATTCCATGGATAATTTCTTTAATTATGATATTAAAAAGAATTTACGACAATTACAATACTGATCAATACAAGAAACAGTTCGCATTTAATATTTTGTCTATTTTTACTCTAATCGTTGGGCTAATATTATGTTTAAGTGTTGCCACTCCATCAATGTTATTAAGAATAAAATTTTTAAAGAGATTTGTTAAGAAAGATGTAGTGATTTTGGCTAGATTTATAACTCTTACATCGGGTGGATTACTAATACTTCTTTCACAAGGAATAAAAAAATCAGTTAAAAAATCTTTTTATATAGCGGAAGCAGTATTAATAGTTTCAGTTTTTTCAACACTATTAAAAGGATTAGACATTGAAGAATCTATTATTACATTAGTATTGGGAATTGTAATGTATATAATGAAAGATGGATTCACAGAAAAAGCTATCAAAATCAACCCAAAATATTTTATAAATACTATCGGTAAATTATCAGTTGTCACAGTATTATTTATCTTTATTAGCAATACTGTTCGCAAGGTAAATTTTTTGACATCACATCGAAAATATTCTCTAAATTATTTGGTTGAAAACAAGAAATTTATACTTCTATATGTTTTATTTGTTCTGATATTATCTTACCTTGCTCAATATACACGAACTAAGAAGATCACATTTACAAAATTAACAGATGAGGATTTTGAAAATATTGATAAATTCTTGGAAGAATTTGGTGGAAATGAATTTAGTCATTTAGTTTATTTGAATGATAAAAATGTTTATTTTGACAAGACAAATACAGTAATGATTATGTATCGCCCAGTAAAAAACAGCGTTATCGTATTAGGTGATCCAATAGGTAAGAAAGAAAATTTCGTTGAAGCAATTGATGATTTTATAGTTTATTGCAATGAATATCACATGAATGTTTGTTTTTATGAAATAAATGGAGAAAATCTTGAATTATACTGTGATCAAGGTTTTAGATTCGTTAAGGTTGGACAAGACGCAACAGTAGACTTAACTCAATTTTCTTTGGTAGGAAAGAAAAATAGAACTTGGCGACATGTTCTTAATAACTTCGATAAAGGAAATTATGAATTCAAAGTTGAAAATCCAACCGATAACCTTTTATCTCAAATGAAAATTGTTTCGGATAAATGGTTAGAAAGTAAAAATGAAATGGGATTTAGTTTAGGATTTTTTGACGAAGATTATCTAAAAAGAACCAAAATAGCATGTATTTACAAAAACAATGAATTACTTGCTTTTGCAAATCTTCAACCGTTTTATGATGATAAGACACTTTCTATCGATTTAATGAGATATGATAAATCAAATGAAGATGGTTTGATGGATTTTATATTCATAAAGTTAATTTTATGGGGTCAAGAAAATAATTTTGAAAAATTCTACCTAGGAATGGCACCGTTATCCAAAGTTGGAGATAAAATTTATTCAAAGAAGAAGGAAAAAATTCTAAATATTGTTTACAATACTCAAAATAAGATATATAATTTTAAAGGTTTAAGAAACTACAAGGATAAATTTAAGCCCAATTGGTCAAATAAGTATATAGCATATACTTCAGACTTTAATTTACCATATATTTTAATTAATGTTGTAAATTCAAAGAAAAAATAGTTGACAAAATGTACGACATAGTATACAATATTTATTGTTGATAAGTAGAGATATCCGCTCTCACCTTATAATTTCGAATTCATAAGGTTAAAATTTAATTTGATTATTAATTTTTGGCGGGTATTTTTACCCGCCATTATTTTTTTGGAGGTGAATAATATAAAAGATTTAATGATTAATGAGGAGATAAGATCTTCTAAAGTTAGATTAATCGATGATGAAGGTGAACAAATAGGTGTAATTCCTATTAAAGAAGCTTTAAAAATGGCTGAAGATAAGCATCTAGATTTGGTAAATGTAGCACCAAACGCTAAGCCACCTGTATGCAAAATATTAGATTATGGAAAATACAAATACGATGCATTAAAGAAAGAAAAAGAAGCGAAGAAAAATCAAAAAGTAATTAACGTAAAAGAAATAAGACTTTCACCAAATATTGAAAAACATGATTTAGAAGTTAAAGCTAATCAAGCATCCAAGTTTTTAAGCAACGAAAACAGAGTAAAAGTTTCTGTTAGATTTAGAGGTAGAGAACTTGGTCATAAAGATTTGGGTAAGGAAGTTCTTGATAAATTTTATGAATTAACAAAAGATGTAGGACAAATAGAAAAGAAACCTTCTATGGAAGGTAGAATGATGATAATGTTTATGGGTCCTTTGACTGATAAAGATAATTAGAGGGGGAAATAATATGCCAAAAATGAAGACACATAGAGGTTCTGCTAAGAGATTTAGAAGAACTGGTACAGGTAAGTTAAGAAGATACAAAGCTTATGCAAGTCACTTAACAGGTAAGAAATCTGCAAAGAGAATCAGAAACTTAAGAAAAGGTACAACAGTTAGTGATGCAGATATGAGAAGAATCGATAAAATGATTCCTTAGTTAGAGGGGGAAATATAAATGGCTAGAATTAAACGTGGTACAAATAATAGAAAAAGACATAAAAAAGTATTAAAACAAGCTAAAGGATATTACGGCTCAAAACATACATTATACAAAACAGCTAACCAAGCTGTAATGAAATCATTGGCTTATTCATACGTTGGAAGAAAAAGAAGAAAAAGAGATTTCAGAAAATTATGGATTGCTAGAATTAACGCAGCTACAAGAATGCATGATTTAAGCTACAGCAAATTTATGCACGGCTTAAAAGTAGCAGGTGTTGACTTGAACAGAAAAGTTCTTGCTGACATGGCTGTTAGAGATGAAAAAGAATTCGCAAAATTAGTTGAATTAGCAAAAAATAATTTATAAAATAAAAAGCTTAAGTTGATTTATATCATATAAGGTGACCCCAAAAAGTTGGACTTTATACCAGAGACATTTAAAAATTATTTGTCTCTGGTTTTTTTGTCCTATTCTACCCATAGGGGTAGAAATTTTTATGCTACATTTTTCTTTCTATATTC
>NZ_JBRFJE010000028.1:0-16427 GCF_052932165.1 Finegoldia sp. P3-F-LR
TTTTTTTGTTTTAAAACGCAGACAAAAAGAAATGGAGGAAGCATATATGCCAAAAAAATATTACCTTTATATCAACGGACAAAAGGTCAAAGTCAGTGAAGATATTTATAAAGTCTACTGGCGAGAACGTGAACACGAGAAGTATTTAGAGCGAGTGGACAAGAAAAACCACTTGCTCTTTTTTTCATCCCTAAAGCATGACGGGAATTTTGAAGACAATCTAGAAGATAAAAATGTTGATGTAGAAAAAGTTGTAGCTACACAAATTATGATTGAAGCACTAAGTAATGCTATGTCAAAGTTAAATAAGGATGAACGGGAAATCATTGAAAGATTATATTTCAATGATGAAACACTTCGTTCAGTAGCAAAGACTCAAAATATATCACATCCTGCTTTAATAAAAAGGCGAGATAAGATTTTAGAAAAACTAAAGAAATTTATAGAAGAAATATAATTTCTGGTTACCAAAGAGGGCAAATTTTCCTTTATAAAGTGAGGGGGATTTTGTCCTCTTTCTATTTTAAAAAGAAATCTAAACAATATTTGAACCTTAACAATTGAATAGACCAAGACAAGACATTAATCATTTTTGGAGCGTGATAACCTATTCGCCAAGATCTTTCTGCTGAATAATTCGGCAAAACAAGTACTGCTAAGCTAAAAGCAAGGGAAGAAGAAAGGGAGCGATAAGTAAGAGTTTGAATATAGGGATGGATACCCTATCCGCTTAGAAGAAAATGAGGATAATGATACTTCTAAGGTTGAAGCCGGCTCATCCTGAACAGAGGCGGAGGTGAGATTCCTATGTTGCTAATCCAAGGCACTTGTCAATGTCAAAAAACTTTAAAAATATTAAAATAAATATTTTAAATATATTATTTGGAGGATTTATGATTAACGAAAATATAAAAGGTGTTCGTGTTTCTGAGAAAGCATTTCTAACATTAAAAGAAGCATCTGAATATTTTAATATTGGTCAAGATAAAGTTAGACAATTAACGGATGAAAATGATTGCGATTTTGTATTATTTAATGGTAGTAAGCGTCTTATTAAGAAAAAGTTAATGGAAGAATATTTAAATAGACAGTTCTCTATCTAATCTAAAACTATATATAAAACACGCTTAATGCGGTATAATAATTATAGCGTGTCTTTTATCAAAAAAGGAGAATTTTTATGGTAAAAAGACGCAAAGATAGTAAAGGGGTTGTTTTAAAAGACGGTGAATATCAAAGGTCAAATGGCACTTATGAATTTAAGTGGCAAGACAAAATAGGGCGTAGAAAATCTATCTATGCGAAAACTCTAAAGGAATTAAGAGAAAAGGAATTGGATATTTTACGCAATACTATAGATGGAATCAACAACGAAGGAAGTAGCTTGTCTGTAAATGATACTTTTAAGTTATGGACAAAGGTAAAAAGAGGTTTAAAGGATAATACCTTTAAAAATTACATCTATATGTATCAACAATTCGTCGAACCGACTTTTGGTCGTATTAAACTATCTGATATTAAAAGATCTGATGTTAGAAGTTTTTATAACAGATTAAAGGAAGACCAGGGATTGATGGTTTCTACCATAGATTGTGTCCATACTGTGCTACATCAGGTTTTAGAATTAGCAGTGGATGACGAATATATAAGGTTTAATCCATCTGACAATGCTTTGAAGGAATTGAAAGTAGCTTATCGAAATGAATCTCCGAAGAAAAAAGCCATGACAATAGAAGAACAGGTGCTATTTGAAGAATATTTATCTAATAGTGACGAATATAAAAAATGGTATCCAATATTCATTGTTATGCTTTGGACAGGAATGAGAGTTGGAGAAGTTACAGGATTGCAATGGGACGATCTAGATTTTGATAATGGTCTTATAAATGTAAATAGGACTTTGGTATATTATAGTAAAGGTAAAGGATTAAACAATAGATATGCTATTAATACACCGAAGACAGCATCAGGTAAGCGAAGTATTCCTATGGTTCAAAAAGTAAAAGATGCTTTTCTTATGGAAAGAGAGTTACAAAAGACTTTTGGAATTGAATGTTGTGATTCAATCGATGGATTTAAAGACTTTGTATTTTTAAACAGATTCGGAAAGGTTCACAATAATGGAACACTTAATAAAGCTTTAAGAAGAATTGTTAGAGATTGCAATTTAAGTATAATGGATAAAAATAAATCGAACTCTAATGATATTCTATTAGTTCCACATTTAAGCAATCACATTTTCAGACACACCTTTACTACAAGGCTTAATGAACAAAATATAAATACAAAAGCAATGCAGTCTATTCTAGGTCATTCTGATATTAGTACAACAATGGATATATACGTAGATGCAACAGAAGACTTTAAGATAGAACAGATGGGAGAATTTGAAAAAGCGATGAAATTTATATTTTAGAATTTACGACAGCTTACGACAAATTTACGACAATTTGCTAGAAATCTATAGGCACTTATAGAGAGTTAGCAAATTGTCGTAAATGGAGAAGTACCATAAAATAGACTTTTATAGAGATTTAGACAATTATCTAAAGTAAAGGGGATTTTCCCAACAATGAAGCCAGTTGGAAATAATTCTTCTAGCAATTCAAAAGATGGCGAAGATAACACAAAAGCTAAGAAATTGGACTTATCAAAAGTGAAAGTTGAACCATTATTTGAAGATTTTGTAGATTTTGACAAATTCTCGGAATCTGATTTCAGAGTAGTAAAAGTAAAATCTTGTGAAGAAGTACCAAAATCCAAGAAATTATTAAAATTTACATTGAATGACGGATCTGGAAAAGACAGAATCATATTATCAGGAATTAAAAACTACTACAGCGCAGAAGACTTAGTAGGTAAGGCATTACTTGCAATCACTAACTTACCACCAAGAAAAATGATGGGTGAAGAATCTTGTGGAATGCTTTTATCTGCAATCTGCGAATATGATGGAGAAGAAGTATTGAATCTTATAATGTTAGATTCAAATATTCCAGCAGGATCAAAAATTTATTAATTAAATAAAATCCTTAGACGATAGAAATATATTCTGTCGTCTTTTTTTATTGCCATGAATTTCATATACATTTCATAAAACTTTTGTAACATATACATGTAACAAAGTTAAGGAGATATTTATGATAAAAAATGCGATTGCTTATATAACAAGAAAAAGAAATAGGACTTTGATAATACTGATAATTCTAACACTTGTCTTATCATGTTTGTATGCTTGTTTGAGTATAACGAAATCACAGAAAACACTGGAAAAATCATTGTACGAAACATCAAATTCATCTATTTCAATAACGAAAAAAGATAATAACGGATATTTTGATATAAAAGAATTTGACAAATTGAAACAGATCAAAGATATAAAAGAGGTTTCATATCATTATGAGGGATTAGCCAACGTAACAAATACCAATGTCGTTGAAAGTGATCAGAAAGTTATGCGTGAAGATTTGTCTACAAATATGAAAAATTTAGTATCGATAGATGCTATGACAGATCAAAAACGTAACACATTGTTCACAAGTAACGTGTTTACTATAAAACAAGGCAAGAATTTGGATAAAAATGATGACAATAAGATTCTAGTTCATGAAGAATTTGCAAAGAAAAACAAGCTCAAACTTCACGACAAAATAGGTCTAAAGTTCATGAATATGAATGGAAATGGAGATACAAATAAAGAGACAAAATATGAGATAGTTGGAATATTTTCAGGAAAAAAACAAGAAAAATATACAGGTTTGTCTTCTGATTTTAGTGAAAACTCAATGTTTGTGAATTACAATTCAGCTCAAAATTCGTTGAATATAAAAGACGGTAACAAAATTGCCAATAAAATATCTGTTTACACACAGAATTCAGATTCAATGGATAATATAGTAACTAAAATCAAAAACCAAACTGGGAATTCTTCGAAATACATTATCGAAAAAGATGACAATGCATTCAAAGAAGCTATTGATTCTATAAACGGCGTAAAGCATATCATACAAATGATGACATATTCCATAATGATTGCAGGACTTGTAGTTTTATCGTTGATTTTAATATTATGGCTAAGAGAAAGAATTTATGAAATAGGAATACTTTTATCAATTGGAGTTAGCAAAGCAAAAATAATTGGACAATTCATCATGGAGCTTGTATTTGTATCCTTTCCTGCGGCAGTTTTATCATTCATTAGTGGAGATTTTATTATCAAACTAATTGCATCAGGAATAACAGAATCGGAAAATGCATCATTTACAGGTAGCCTATTAATTACTAAAATATCAGATAAATTAGAAGTGTTTATCAAAAGCTACGGATTGCTTCTATTAATAATAGCAGTTTCTGTGATTATCGCATCGATAATGATATTAATCAAAAAACCAAAACAAATATTATCACAAATAAGTTAGGAGATATAAAATGAATATTTTAGAAATCAAAAACGTATCATACAGTTATTCAAGTTCAAACGAAGAAGTTTTGTCATTAGTTAACAGAGGATTTGAACAAGGAAGATTTTATGCAATAATTGGGAAATCAGGTACTGGTAAGTCAACACTTTTATCTTTATTGGCTGGATTAGATTCACCAGATACAGGTCAAATTTTATTCAAAAACAACAACATCGAAGAAAAAGGACACAGCTATCATAGAAAAAACAATATATCGTTAGTTTTTCAAAACTATAACTTAATAGATTATCTAACTCCTCTTGAAAATATAAGATTAGTAAATAAAAATGCATCAGAAGATATTTTATTGGAATTAGGATTGGATAAAAGTCAAACAAGAAGAAATGTTATGAAACTTTCTGGTGGACAACAACAAAGAGTTGCGATAGCGAGGGCTTTAGTTTCAGAAGCACCAATCATATTGGCAGATGAGCCTACTGGAAACTTGGATGATGTGACTGCTGGTGAAATTATAGATATATTGAAGAAACTTGCAATGGAAAGAAACAAATGCGTAATAGTTGTTACTCATAGTAAAGAAGTAGCAAAAGCAGCAGATATTGTTCTTGAATTAAAAGATAGAAAACTACAAGAAGTAGTTGACAATATTTAGGGAGGAAATTATGATAAAAAACGCATTTGCTTATGTAACTAGAAAAAGTCTCAAATCGATAATTATATTAATTGTAATAATGTTGATGTCAGCTTTAAGTTTGATTAGTTTATCCATCAAAGATGCCACTGACAAAGCTTCAGAAAAAACATTTGGAAATATTACCAACAGTTTTTCAATGGAAATTAACAGACAAGTAAATCCAGGAACACCAAGAGGCGGTGGAAATGTCAAAGGACAAGACATCAAAAAAATCACAGACTCACCTGATATTGAAAGCTATGTAAAAAGAATAAATAGCGTGGCTGATCTGGATGGATTGGATATAATTGAAACACAAGAAGCTTTGGCAAACCAATCCCCAGAACGTGCTAAAAATTTTAAAAGCACTGTAATGTTGACTGGAGTTAATGAATCATCCAAGGAAACAAAATTTGTATCTGGAGCATACAAATTGGTAGAAGGTGAACATTTGAAAAATGATGATAAGAATAAAATTCTTATGCACAAAGATTTGGCAGCGAAAAACAATTTGAAAATAGGTGACAAATTAAAACTAAAGTCTAATTTATTTGATGCAGATAATGAAAAACAAGCCAATGAAACAGTAGAAGTTACAATTAAGGGTTTGTTTGATGGACACAATAACGGAGGTGTGAGCGCTGCTCAAGAATTGTACGAAAACACATTGATTACTGATTTGAATACAGCAGCCAAAGTATATGGTAACACCGAAGATACAGCTGTCTATCAAGATGCAACATTCTTCGTAAAAGGTAACAAAAAACTAGAAGATGTCATGAAAAATCTTTCCAAACTAGATATCAATTGGCAAGAATATAATTTAATAAAAAGTTCATCAAACTATCCAGCATTACAAGAATCCATAAGTGGAATATATGCAATAGCAGATAAATTATTTGTAGGATCACTTGCATTTTCAGGATTAGTAGTAGCTTTATTATTGTTCTTATGGATGAACGCAAGGAAGAAAGAGATTGCAGTATTGTTGTCGTTAGGCATGTCCAAAGCGAAAATATTCGGACAATTTGTCACAGAATTATTGTTAGTTGCTGTACCAGCTTACATTGGTTCATTCTTCTTGGCTAGATTTGCAGGAGATAAAATTGGAAATAATATACTACAAAAAGTTACAGGAAATATCGCAGAAAAAATTGCGAAGCAATCAGCGTCAACTGGACTTGGTAGCGGTGCTGAAGTTGATGGATTCAATAAAACATTGACAAGTCTAGATATTAACATTTCATCAAAAGCCTTAGTTTATGTAGTAGTATTCATGACAATTGTGTTGCTCATATCATTGATTATTTCATCAACAAATATTCTTAGGAAAAATCCAAAAGATTTATTAATAGATACTAAGTAAAATTATCGGGGCATATGCTCCGATAATTTTGTAATTAAAATAAATATTGTATAATAAATAAAAGAGAGGAATAAATTATGAACTTACTTGTAGTAGAAGATGACAAAATGATACGTGAAGGAATTTGTGAATTTTTGTCTGAATTTGGATACAAAACATATCAAGCAGAAGACGGGAAACAAGCCATATCCATATTTGAAAATAACGAAATCAACTTAGCAATATTAGACATTCAACTTCCATACATAAATGGACTTGAAGTTCTCAAAAAAATCAGAGAAACAAGTGATATTCCAGCTATAATGTTGACTGCATTCAGTGATGAAGAATATAAAATCAACGCATTCACAAGTTTAGCAGATGGCTACATTGAAAAGCCATTCTCACTTCCTGTTCTCAAAGTTAGAATAGAATCTTTAATTAAAAAACATTATGGAAATAATGAAACATTTAATTACAAAAACACCGAAGTTAACTTCACAAGCTACACTGCAAAAATAAATGGTGAAAAAGTTGATATAAATGCCAAAGAACTAGAAATACTCAAATATATGATAGAAAATGAAGGTCAAGCACTCACTAGAATGCAAATAATCGATAGTGTATGGAAAGAAACCGATGAAATACCATTTGACAGAGTAATTGATGTTTACATAAAAGAATTGCGTAAAAAATTGCAACTAGATTGCATAGTAACCATCCGAAACGTCGGTTATAAATTGGAGAGAAAATGAAAAATTTAAAAATATTTCCGAAAATGTTCCTGCAAATATTTACAGCGTTAGCATTTACAGTTTTGTTCATACATTTTATGGTGTTTTTAATATTTCCTAAAACATATTTGGAAGATAGAAAACAAGAGATAAATAAAAAAGCAAATGAAATATCCAAGACATTAACAAATAAAGATATAGGATATGTTACACAGTCTTTGGATTTTTATTCTAATAACAACGATATTAAAGCTTACGTTAAAAATCAAAACAACGACAACGAATTAAAAATCAAAGAAATCATTGATTTTGACAAAAAAAGTGACAACAATTCACTTATAATTGAAGAACGAGATATTACAATTAACACTGGAGAGAAAATCTCACTTCAATTCGTATCAACAGCTGATATGAAAAAAGATGCCAAGAATTTGAGTCTAAGATTTCTTCCGTTTTCGCTTTTAATTTCTATGTTTTTCTCAGCAATCATTTCATTAATTTATGCTAAGTTAATCAACAATAATATACAAGAAATAAAACATATTACTGACAAGATGATGAATAGGGACAAAAACGCACTACTTGAAGTAGATTCTACCAATGAGATTGGACAGTTAAAATTGCAAATCAATGATTTGTACACTACATTGTTACATTCGATTGACGATTTGGAATCAAAAAACGAAGAAATTATCAAACTTGAAGAACTAAAATATGACTTTTTTAGAGGAGCATCACACGAACTCAAAACTCCTGTAGCGAGCCTCAAAATAATTTTGGAAAATATGAAGTATAACATAGGAAAATACAAAAACAGAGATTTGTATATAGACGAATCTCTTAAAATAATTGATGGATTGTCACATAGCATTTCACAAATACTTACATTGTCATCAATTGAAAACTTGAAAAATGACGAAGAAAATGTAGAGATTTTACCAATATTAAATGATATAATTAATAAGCAGGAAGTAATTGCAAATCAAAAACACATCACAATCGACAATCAGATTACAGATGAAAAAATTTATATAGGAAAATCGGCACTAAAAATTATACTTTCCAATGTAATTGGAAACGCTGTAAAATACACTGATGAATATGGGATAATTACCATAAAATCAGATGGAGAATGGTTTGAAGTAATTAATACTTGCGAAAAGGCAAGCGAATTAGATACCACTAAAGTGTTTGATGTGAATTGTGATTTGAATAAAGAAAACAGCAATGGACTTGGGTTGTATATCGTGGGAAATTTATTAAATAATTACAAAATCGATGCAATCATTGAAACACAAGAAGAAAACGTAACATTCAAAATCAAGTTATAAAGGAGAACAAAATGTATATTTTAGAATTGAATCAAAATGGTGAAGCGACAGAATTAGCGTTATTTGACACAATTGAAGAAGGAAGAGAATTTATCAAGAAAACAAACTGCTACGAAATCACAGAAGAAGATGGGTTTGTATATGAATATATCATTCCTGAAAAACTAGGTGAATACGTTGAACTAGAATACAATGGAAATATAATTCCAATAACCAAATTCATGTTTACAGAAGAAGGAAAAGCGGAAATATTTTGGAAAGAAATTCCGAATCTTTCAGAAAAAGGAAATGGAATAGTAGATAGTTCTACGAGAGTAGACGCTTATGTAATAGCTAACAAAGATGTGAAAACTTATATTGAAGCAAGAGAAAAATCCTACAACGAAGTAAAAAAATACTTGCAAGAAAAAGGATATGACGTAGACAGGGCTTACTTCGGATCAGAAGATGGAGAAGCAATAGTCTACAGAAAAAACGAAAAAGATGAATGGCACTTCTTAACACATATGGATCCATCATTTTTTGAAGACAAAACACCACAAGAAATAATCGACGAGATAGAAGAAGATTTAAATTAAATAGAATAAAATAGCATAGCTCTTCTTAAAGAAAATAAGAAGAGCTTTTTAATTTTTATATAATCCTTGACAAAATAATAAAAACACTCTAAAATGATAATGCAAATAATTTGCATTAATAAATTATTATTTGGAGGGTTTATGAAAAAAATTTATAGAATATTATTATTAGCTCTTATGATTGGTGTGGCATCAGGATGTACTAGACAAAACAATGATGTTAACAATCAAAAGGTTCAAGAACAAAAAGAAAAAAGTGATGACAAATCAACTGAAAAGTCAGATTCAAAGAAATTATATGTTAGTTTTTATCCGATTGAATATATGGCAAAAGAAATCGCTAAGGATAAAATTGAAGTGGTAAATGTTATGCCAAAAGGCGCTACAGTTCATGATTGGGAACCAACTGCACAAGATATTAAAAATTTATCTGATTCAAAGATGCTTATTGTTAACGGTCTTGGATTGGAAGGTTGGTTAGAAGATGTTAAATCTAGTTTAAAAAACACGGAAATAGTTGATTCATCTACAAATATTGATAAGATTAAAGCTGAAGAAGACCACGACCACGACCATGAAGAACACGACCACGACCATGACCACGAAGAAAAAGGTCACGATCATGATCACGAAGAAAAAGAACACGGACATGATCATGAACATCATCACCACGGTGAATTTGATCCACATGTTTGGATGAGTCCAAAACAAGCTAGAATTCAAATGAAAAATGTGTATGAAGCTATTATTAAATTTGACTCTGAAAACAAAGATTTCTATGAAAAGAATTACAAAGAATTAGATAAAAAGTTTGAAGAATTAGACAAAAAATACGCTGAAGTTTTGGCACCACAAAAGGACAAATATTTCATCGTGCCACATGAAGCTTTTGGATATTTAGCTAGAGATTATGAAATAAAACAAGTACCTATTGAGGGTATTAATTCAGATTCAGAACCTGATTTAAATAAGATGAAAGAATTGACTAATTTCGCAAAATCACATAAGATAAATACAGTATTTTATGAAATGGGAGAAAGCGATAAGATTGCAAATTCTTTGGCTAAGGAAATCAACGCAAAAACTGCTGGTTTGTCCACGATAGAAGCTAAGACTCAAGATATCGAAGATGGAAAGGACAATTATTTTTCATTGTTAGAGAAAAACTTGGATGCAATCTCACAAGCAAAATAATATGAATAGTATAATTAGTGTAGAAAATTTGAATTTTTCGTATAGAAACGAAAAACTATTAAGGGATATAAATTTTAATATCGAAAAGGGAGATTTCGTAGGGATAACCGGAGCTAATGGCTCCGGTAAATCTACGTTATTGAAACTTATTTTAGGATTTCTGAAAGCAGATAGTGGTGAGATTAAATTTGCCGGAGGAAGGGACAATTTTAGTTTTGGATATGTTCCTCAAAATAATCACGAAAAGAGCATTTCTTTTCCTATTACTGCATGGGAAATCGTGGCTATGAATGTAAGCGATGATGAGAATATGAAAGCTAATGAAAAAATCGAAAACGCGTTGTCTATTGTAGAAATGAAAGATAAGAAAAATTACGACTACAATAAGATGAGCGGTGGAGAACAGGAAAGAGTCATGATTGCAAAGGCGTTGGCTAACGATCCACAAATTTTGATTTTTGACGAACCTACTGCAGGACTAGATCAACGAAGCAAGGAAAATCTGTTTGATTTGTTGAAGCATTTGAATATTCATCATAATATAACGATTCTGGTGGTTACTCATGAGCTGGATTTTACTAAAGATTATTTTAACAGGATTTTTAGATTGGATAATGAATTTGTTGAGGTGAAACATGTTTGAGATGTTTTCTTATGATTTTATGAGAAGAGCTTTTATCGTGGGGATACTAGTGTCAATTATTGTTCCTTTGATAGGAACCTTTGTCGTTAACAAGAAAAACTCCATGGTAGGAGATGCTTTGAGTCACAGTTCCTTAGCTGGTGTTGCCTTGGGACTTATTTTTGGAATAAATCCTGTTATAGCGGCGATTTTCGTATGCGTGATTGCAGCTTTTGGAATAGAAATCATCAGAAAAAACTTTGCCAAGAGTTCTGATTTGTCAACTGCGATTGTGATGAGTAGCGGTATTGGACTTGCGGCGATCTTGTCAGATTTTGTTCCTGGCGCTGCGAATTTTCAATCATTTATGTTTGGATCTATTGTAGCTATTCCAGATATTGAATTGTACACAGTAATTATTGTGAGTTTTATTGTTATTGTGACTTATGTGCTGTTGTACAAAAAATTAGTGTATATTATCTTTGATGAAGATGGAGCTAGATTGTCTAATATCAACGTAGGACTTATCAATAAAATATTTACTTTTTTGATAGCTATCACTGTTGCTATTGCGTCTAGAACTGTCGGTGCACTTATGGTTTCAAGCTTGATGGTTATTCCTGTGTCTTGTGCAATAATGGTATCTCATTCTTTTAAAAGAACTGTGATTAATTCGTCTTTATTTGGAGTATTGTTTACGATTATCGGTATCAATATGTCTTATTATTTTCAATTAAAACCAGGTGGCTCAATTGTGTTGACAGGACTTTTAGTTCTGATAATTTTGATGATAGTAAATAAATTTAGAAAAAATAATTAACTGTAAACACTGCATTATGAATTGTGAATTAATTTATTTTGTGGTGTTTTTTGGTGTATAAAACGTTGTAATTTGCAATTTTTACAAGTATAATAAAAAGATAGGAGGCGATAGCATGAACAAAATGATTAAAAAAATAATGATATTAACATTGGGAACATTAATACTTACTTTTGGCTTTTTCTTTTTTATAATGCCTTTTAATTTAACTATTGGTGGAATGTCTGGTATTGCGATGAGTTTGAACGCTTTTGTTCCACAAATCCCAACGGGTATTTTTGTTATGATTATGGATACTATTTTGTATATTATAGCGTTTATAATTTTGGGAAAAAGTTTTGGGGTTTTGTCGATATATTGTTCTTTTATTTTTGCAAGTTCAACGACACTATTGGAAATTTTGCTACCAAATTTTAAACCTTTGACTGATGATATTTTGATTAATTTGATTTTTGGAATTATTATTTCCGCTGCTGGTATGGCATTGGTTATCAACCAAGGTGCATCGACTGGCGGTACGGATATTATCGCTATGATAATCAGAAAATATTTTTCAATTGATGTGGGTAAGTGTATGCTTGTAGCAGACTTTTTCGTTGTGTTACTTGGTATGTATACTTTCGGAACAAAAAGTGGAATGTATGCTATGCTTGGAATTTTCATAAACTCAATTGTCATTGACAAAGCTATCGCTGGTCTAAATACAAGGGTAAATATGATGATAACAAGCGATAAATACAAGGAAATTAACGCTTATATTATAGATCAAATTTCAAGAGGATCCACAATTTATAAAGCAGTTGGTGGTTTTTCTGATAATGAAAAATTTGTTATTAATACGATTGTTTCAAGAGGAGAGTATATTAAGATTAAAAACTACGTGAAATCTATTGATCCTAAAGCATTCGTATGTATTTCGTATGTCAGTGAAGTGGTTGGTGAAGGATTTACTTACGATCCAGTGGATAATCCAGAGCTTGAAATACTTCCTGGTGGAATGAGTTAGAATGGAGAAGAAATGTATAAATTAGGACAAAGAGAGAATTTAAAAATTGATAAGATAAATACGGAAGTTTTGTTGAAAAAAGACAACGAAAATAATTTTGTTAGAATGAATGTAGACGAACTTTCTGGAGAAAAAGTTGGCGATGTTGTAGATGTATTCATTTACAATGACAATAAAAAACTAATGGCAACGAAGAAGCAACCTAAGATTGAATTGGGTAAGATTGCAAGACTAGAAGTAAAAGATATTACTAGAATTGGTGCTTTCTTAGATTGTGGCTTAGATAAGGATATTTTGTTGCCATTTAAGGAACAAACTTCAAAATTGGTAAAAGGTCAAAAATATTTAGTGTATTTGTATATTGATAAGTCGAACAGATTGGCACTTACTATGAGAATTAAAAATTTATTGAAAAACGACAGCAACTATGTTAAGAACGATTGGGTAGAAGGCGTTATATACAACATAGTGGACGGTCTAGGAGCTTTTGTAGCTGTAGACAATAAATACGAAGGACTTATTCCTGCAAGTGAATTAACGGGCGTTGTAGACCTTGGAGAAGAAGTCAAATGTAGAGTTACAGATGTGAAGTCTGATGGAAAATTAGATTTGTCATTTTTTGAACCTGCATATAAGCATATCTCATCAGATGCTGATGTTATTATGGAAGAACTTAAAAACTCAGATGGATTTATTAATTTTAACGATAAAACAGACGCCAATAGAATTAAATCGGTATTTAATATGTCAAAATCCAGTTTCAAAAGAGCTGTTGGAAGACTATTAAAAGAAAATATGATACAATTTTATAAAGACGGAATAAAATTAACTAGTAAAGGGAGAGGTAATAATGGAAGACAACAAAGATAAAATATTAGCAGTAGTAAATGGTGAAGAAATTAAACAATCAGAAGTTGATAATTTTATTCAAGCTTTAGGTTATAGAGGAGCACAATTCAATAACGAAGAAGGAAGAAAAAGATTAACTGATGAATTAATCAATAGAAAACTTTTATTCTTTGATGCTAAGAAATCTGGCTTAGATAAAGATGAAATATATGTAAAAGAAGTTAAAAAACAATCCGAAGAATTGTTGAAGGATTTTGCTATGGCTAACATAATCAATTCTGTTAGAGTATCAGATGAAGATTTGAAGGAATATTATGAAAACCACAAAGATAATTTCAAAGTTCAACCAACATTCACAGCTTCTCACATTTTAGTTGAATCTGAAGATTTGGCTAATGAAATTAAAGAAAAAATCGATAACGATGGTGATTTTGCACAATTAGCAAAAGAGTATTCTACATGTCCATCAAAAGAACAAGGTGGAGATTTGGGAACATTCCAACAAGGTCAAATGGTTAAGGAATTTGAAAATGCTTTGATTGAAAATGAAATTGGAGATATCGTAGGACCTGTTAAAACACAATTCGGTTATCACATTATCAATATTAAAGATAAAACTGAAGGAAAAGTAAAATCTTTTGAAGAAGCTAAGAATGAAGTTAAACAAACACTATTACAATTGAGACAACAACAAGCATATATAGACGCTACAGACAAATTACAAAAAGAATACAAAATCGAAAAATTTTATTAATAACAAATGGAGAAGTTAAATGAATAATCTTAAGAAGAAGATAGTAGCTTTATGTCTAACATTTAGTATGGTATTTAGTACAGGCACTGCTGTATTTGCGAAAGAACAAGATGATAATGCAAGTCCTAAAAAAGTAGAGTCAACTATGAATAGAATTGAAGGGCGAGATAGATTTGCCGTTGCAAATAAAGTGATGGAAGATTATTATCAAAACTCTAAAAAAGTAGTGCTTGTATCAGCGATAAAATTTCCCGACAACATCAGTTCTACTGTAATGAGTCAAGGACAAATCCCGATCTTATACACTTATTCAGATAAATTAGACGCATCTACTGAAAAACTTTTAAAATCAAAAGATTTGGACGAAGTCATAATTATTGGTGGAGAAAAATCTGTTAGTAAGGCTGTTCAAAATCATATCGAAAATGATTTAAAAATAAAAGTTGTAAGATATTCTGGATACGACAGATATGCAGTTAATGCTAAAATAGTTTCTGAAAAGTTCTCTAGCAAAAATGCTGAAAAACAAAACTTGGTTGTAGCTAGTGGAGAAGTATTCGCAGATGCTATTAACGCTACTTCCTTAGCACAAAAACACAATGCACCAATATTATTAGTATCGAAAAACAAGATTTCTAGCGACACAAAAGATTATTTACAATCTTTCTATAAAGGAAATATAGGTAAAATTTTTGTAGTCGGTGGACAAAATACAGTTTCTGATAAAGTTGTTCAAGAAATCAAAGCTATTACTAATGTTAAGCCACAAAGAATTTTTGGCTCGAACAGATATATGACATCTGTCAGAGTTGCAAACGCAAGTTTTACTGCACCAACTAAAGCGATATTTGCTAGTGGTGAAGTTTTTGTAGATGCATTAGTAGCGGCACCACTTTCACAAAAGCTAAAAGCACCAATACTATTGGTTTCAAAATCATCCATTACAAGTGATGTAAAATCATATATTGGTAGTAATTCTTTTGAAGAAATGTATATTGTAGGTGGAAAAAATACAGTATCAGAAAAAGTAAAAGATTTGATTTTGGATAACAAATCAGACGAAACTATTACAACTGATCCGAAGTATCCTGGCAAGAAAGTTATTCGTAGAAAACCATTACCAGGATTAGAAAATGAACAAGAATTTCCTGTTCAAATCAGTGATGATACAATTGTAATGGTACGTGGTCATTACGATGACGAAATGGCAGATGAAATACTAAGACTTTTGAATCAATATCGCAAAGAAAATGGACTAAAAGCATTAAAACAAGATAATTCATTATCACCAGTTGCAAAAACAAGGGCAACTGAAATTGTTCATTTATTTGAACACGTTAGACCAAGAGGTGGATTGGTAACTGATATTTCTAACATCAATGGAGAAAATATCTATAATGGCCCATACACTGCAAGTGGTGCAATGGAAGCTTGGAAAAATTCTCAAGGACACAATGAAAATATGTTGAGAGAAGTGTTCACAAGAGTTAAAATAAAAGTATTCGTTACAAAAGCATATTACGAAGATTCTGATCAAACTTATGACAGATATTACGCAGTTCAAATATTTGGAATTTGATATCAGATTTTATCTAAAATTATATGATGTTATAATATTGACAAGAAATCGAAATATAAATTAAAAGAAATATTTAATTTTTGCAATTTAATAAAAAATATACGAGATTCATAATATGACCCTAACACAATATTTACAGATTATTGTAAGATTGGGGGCAGTATGAGTCTCTTTTTTTACATTAAAAATAGTGGGAAATTACGGCAGTTTGATAAAATATTATGATATTAGTGATTTTATATACGTTATTAAAATAAAATAAAACCAAGAATATAACAAAATTTAAATAAATCTGTTAAAAATCTATTGAATTACTTGCTCTTTTTTAAATTGTATTGTAAAATAATTTGGGTTTAAAATGCAATATGTATTTTACATATAAAACAACATAAAATAAGACCAGCTATCAAATGTCAAGAGAAAATAAAAAATAATTTATCTTGAAATTTAAGGCATGTCAAACAAGCCTAAAAAATTAGGCTTAGAAAAATTTAATAAGAATTACACAACAACTAAATATT
>NZ_JBRFJE010000029.1:0-15194 GCF_052932165.1 Finegoldia sp. P3-F-LR
ATTGATTTAAGTCCTCCTGATTCACCTGATAAGTATTCTAGTACTAATTTTATTTTAAATTCTTTTGTGTATTTTGGCATACAAAAACCCCTCCATCCGTATTCCGGATTTTGGGGTTCAGGTCATTATGAACTTTCCTTTTTAAATTATTTGTATTCATGATTTTCTAAAACATGGATTAAATCTTCATTAGTTTCTTTGCTTTTTTGAACTTCAAACATTCCCATATATGAATAAAAATCGAGCAAATACATATCTTTTATATCCTTATCTATCTCTGAATCCGATAAGTTTTCTCCATTCATTACCAATGATTTTTTAATATAATTTTTTATATCTTTTTGGGATAGTTTAGTTTGATAATTTGCTGATTCTATCATATCTTCACTAACTTCTTTTTCTACAATATAGCCTTTATTATCCTTATGCAATAAAATTCTTACAATTCCGCCTTCTCCAGATTTCTTATCCTTAGTAGAAATCCATGTCTTCACTAAAACTAAAATTTTGTCTTTACTTTCATACTTATCCAATATTTTCAACTCGGATAATTCATAATACTTATAATCTGGTTTTTTAGCTAAAAATTTTTCAAGACTTTCACTCAATCTAATTTTATTTGTATCTTTTTCCAGCTTGTAGTATTTTTGCGTAAAAAACATTTTTACGGTCTCATTAATATCAGCTTTATCCTTTTCATCATTAGCAACTTTTGCTGTTTCGTTTTGATTTGCTACATGCTCGTCGTTTCTAATTTCTTGTTTTTGACAAGATGATAAAAGTAACAACATCATAATAACAAGAGTGATTGTTTTTCTTAATTTACCTATAGCCATATGAACCCCTAATATTCTTTCATGATTATCACTTCAATTTTATTTTAGTTAAACGATTTTTAGTTGTCAACTATTTATTTGTCATTTTATCTTTCAAAATTCAACCTTAGGTTACAATAAGTCTACGATTGTGATTTGTTCAAAATCATTTGTCCAAATCTGTTATAATAATATAGTCAGGGGGAATTTATGAAAAAGAAATTTACATTAGTGTTATTATCACTACTTATGGTAATAACTTTAAGCGCTTGCTCTCAAGCAAAAGAAAAAGTGAGCCTATTAAACGATTTTAGAAAAACAACTGAATGGAAGAACCAATCTTATGAGTTTAAGAACGAAACTTCCAAGCTAAAAGAAATCAAAGTCAAAGCAACACAAGACAAATCAACAGGAGTTGCAATGGCAACTGTTACAAGTGATGTAGCTCAATTAGCAGGTCAAGGCAATAATTTGGGAGAACTACACTTCGCAATCCAAGATGGAAAAGCGTATTTGAATTACGATGCATTTGCTAACAATCTTCCACCAAAAATGAAGGAAGCTTTGATTCAAAAAAACTTGTACTTCAATGTTACACAAATTTTGCAAAAATTAACTGAACAAAATTTCCAAGCTACAACTGTAAGAGATTTCACAGTGTTCATGCCACTTTTATCATCTAATACGAAATTCCAAGTTAAAATCGCAAAAGATTTCGTTGTCGACAACAAGGAATTGAAGGTTACAGATGATGGCAACCACAAATACTCTGTGAATTTGACTGGTGAACAATGGGCAAAAGTTATGGAATATTCAAGAAAAACTTTATTGAAAAACTTCAAAGAATACGCCAAACTTGCCAAGGGAAGTGATCTTACAGACCAAGAACAACAAAAAATCCAAGAAATTGAAAACAATCTAAAATCAGACCAATCCAAAAAAGAATTCGAAGACAAAATGAACACATTAAAGACAACTAACAAAGACGATATGTATAATTTAACATTTGAATTCAAGGACAAATCATACGATGTTAACTTAAAATCAACTCCAAAATCAAAAGATACTGAAAGCATTAACATCTCACTAAATTCAAAAGAAGATACATCAATCAATAATCCAAAAGTTCAAGTGGATAATGGTCCATTTGAATACATGCAACAATTTTTGAATGTAAAATAGAACTAAAAAAATCCCGAAATTCAACAGAGTTTCGGGATTTGTTGTGTTTATTTGTATATTTCTTGTAATAAATTATCCAATCTAACTAATGCGTCTTTTACGACTTGTGTAGGAGCTGCGACATTGAACCTTACGAATCCATCACATTCACCGAAGAATCTTCCGTCAGTAAATACCAAATCAGCTTTTTCACCCAATGTTTTAAGCAAATCATCGCTATTTAATCCCAAACATCTGAAATCCATCCACATAACGTAAGTCGCTTGAAGATGATTTACGATAATTTTAGGATATTTTTCTTGGAAGAAATCGTAGACGATTTTTTGGTTAGTATCTATGACTTCGATTAATTCGTCAAGCCAGTCTTCAGCTTCATCAAAAGCCAATTGTGTAGCTTCAAGTCCCATAACATTGACAGTGTTGCTTCTCATTATATCCAATGTTTTCTTGTATTGAACCATCATTTCAGGATCTGAGATAATTGTGTATCCACAGCAAAGCCCAGCCAAATTAAAAGCTTTTGTAGCAGATTGGCACACAACAGCTTTTTCGACTAATTTTCTATCCAAAGAAAGCACAGATGTGTGAGTGTTTCCCGGCATAACAATATCTTGCCAAATCTCATCAACCACAACAATCACATCATTATCATTCGCAATCTTGATTACTTTTTCCAAATCATCCTTGCTCCACAAAATTCCACCCGGATTGTGAGGGTTACAAAGAATAACCATTTTGTTTTCAGACTTTCTGCATTCTGATTCGAATTTTTCAAAATCAATTGAGTAATTGTTGCGTTCGTCAGAAATCAAAGGAACATCAGCCATAACTCTTTCATTAAATTCAATGGCAAATCTGAATGGACCATACACCGGTCTCATAATCATTACAGAATCACCTTTTTTCGTGAAAGCACTTACTGCAGCAAAAAATCCATCTACAACAGTTGGAACTTCGACAATCCATTCTTTTTTGATATCTGCATTGTGGCGTTTCTTGTCCCAATTTATAATGCTGTTGTAAAATCTGTCTGTAGGAGAGCAATATCCCAAAACCAAATTATCTAAGCGTTTTTTCAAACCATCGATAATTTCTGGTGCGTTTTTGAATTCCATATCCGCAACGCTAAATGGAACTACATCTTTTTTCATATTAGGAAATTGTTCGCTTCTTACAGCCCATTTTCTAGATCCCATTTCGTTTCTGTCACTAATCGTTTCAAAATCGTATTTCATCATAATCTCCTTATTATAAATTAATCCTTCCTTTTTCAGTATAACACAAGACAACAAAAAAAGAGGATATAATCCCCTTTTATGTCAAATTATTCTGTTAATTCAGATGTACAATGTGGACATCTAGTAGCAGTAATGTCGATTTCACTCTTGCAATATGGGCAAGTTTTTGTTGTTGGATCGGCTGCTGGTTCTTTATGCAAAGCATCACGACCTTTGTTAATAGCCTTAACCATCAAGAAAACAACAAATGCTATAATGATAAATTTAACCAAAGCATCCAAGAATAAACCATATTGTAACTTAACACCTGCAACAGTTGCTGCCATTTCCTTCATATTAACACCAGCTGTTGCTGCTCCAATCAAAGGTGCTATAAGACCGTTGATAAGTCCGTCGACCATTTCCTTAACAGCAGCACCCATGATAACGGCAACTGCCAAATCCATTACATTACCTTCAGTAATGAATTTCTTAAATTCTTTTAACATAATACCTCCTATAAAATCTATTCATTCATTAAATTCATTTTTTCCTTTTGTAAATTATACACTTCTTTTTTCAATTGCTTAATAGCAGCGTCGCAATTTCTCTTGTTATTGAGAATTTGCATTTGAACAACAGAATCAAAAACTTTGTTATCAAAATAATCTGCCAAGAAAAATGTCTTCTTATATCTGAAACCAACGCTTGGTTTCTTGTCCAAATCAATCATAATATTGTTGAACTTTCTAATCGCCAAGTCAGCCTTCTTCGCTTGATTCTTCGCCTTTTTTAAATTCGATCTTTTAATCATAGTAGTAATAGTCTTACCCTTGAAAATATCGAAAATTCCCCATCCTGATGCTGTACCCAAATAAGATTGTACCTCATTCAAGCTAGCTATAGCAATTTCTCCAAGCTTAATAGCTTCGTTTATATTATATAATCTAGATCCTACTTTTGCTCTTAACATAATAATCTTCCTTTCCTTTATTATTTATACCCTTAAATAATAATTTTAAGCAAGGAAAAATCAAATAAGATTTATATTTTATTAATCAAGCAAAAATCAACCACTGATTTGATTGACATATATAAAAAATATAGCAAACCTTTCATGCTAAGAATATCATACGGAAAAAATTGTCATGATTTCAAATCGAATAAATCCGTCAAAATCGGACTGCGTAAGCTTCAGCGTGCTTGCGATTTTAGGATTTTGAGATTTAGAAATCATCAATTTTTGAAGTCTAGATATTCGTGTATGATGGTTTGCTGCTCTTAATTAACCACTCTCGTGATTGATTTCTCATTTATTTGTATTTTTGTTGTTGTTTATTAATCAATTCCACATCTTCAAAGTAGTTAATTCCCATCGCAGATTTTACTTTCTTCAAAGTTTCTGCTCCAACTTCTCTGGCATCTTCTGATCCTTTTAACAACATATCGAAGATTTCTGGAATATTTTGTTCGTAGTGTTTTCTTTTTTCTCTGATTGGAGATAATTCTTTTTGCAAAATATTGTTCAAGAATTTTTTGATTTTGACATCGCCAAGTCCACCACGTCTGTAATGATCTTTTAATTCGTCCAAATTTTTGTAATCTGGAAGAAATTCTGAGAAATCATCGTCTGTACAGAAAGCGTCCAAATAAGTGAACACTGTGTTTCCCTCAACTTTTCCGGGATCTGTAATTTGAATGTGGTTAGGATCTGTGAACATACTCATTACTTTTGATTTGACATCTTTTTCAGAATCCGACAAATAGATACAGTTACCTAATGATTTACTCATCTTAGCTTTGCCGTCTAATCCTGGAAGTCTGGAACAGATTTTATTGTCAGGAATTACAGCTTTTGGTTCAACCAAAACTTCTGAGTAATAGTTGTTGAATGTTCTTACAATTTCACGTGTTTGTTCCAACATTGGAAGCTGGTCTTCTCCAACAGGAACTATGTTTGCATTAAAAAGCGTTATGTCTGCTGCTTGGCTGATTGGATAAGTCAAAAATCCAACAGGAATGCTCGCTCCAAATTCTTTTTGTTTGATTTCTGCTTTAACTGTAGGATTTCTTTCGAGTCTTGAAAGTGTAACCAAGTTCATATAATAAAACATCAATTCTGTTAGTTGTTCAACGTGTGATTGCACAAAAATCGTAACTTTATTAGGATCAATTCCACAACTTAAATAATCAAGCGCAACTTCAATGATATTGTCACGGACTTTGTCTGGATTGTTAAAATTGTCAGTCAAAGCTTGTGCATCGGCAATCATGACATACATCTTGTCGAAATCTCCTTTGTTTTGTATGATAACTCTGTTTTTTAATGAGCCTACGTAATGACCCAAATGTAATTTTCCTGTTGGTCTGTCACCTGTAAGTATTATATTTCCCATTTTTACTCCTTGTTAAAAATTTTCTCGTAATGTTGATTTGCTCTGTTCAATTTGGATATTATTTTGTCTTTTCTTGGATAATTTATCTCTGAATTGAGGACTTGTTTAACTGGAACTACGACATATCTTGTAGTCACATTATCTGTGTATTTGTCTACATAGTATGGCTTATTTTCGAAACTTTTTACAGTTGTCTTGTCCCCAATTTTCTCAATTTTAATATCCGAGTACACTCCAATCTCTACACCGTAATATTGTCCGTAGGATTCTCTTTGATCTGAAACTAGATTTCCCATTGAATAAACACAATATGATTTTTTGCCGTCGTTTTCAATAACATCAGCCTTTTGTATTGTGTGCGGGTGCGATCCTATCACCAAGTCAACTCCCATATCTGAAAGTTTCTTGAACGTGTTTTTCTGATAAGAGTTAGGATAATCAGAATATTCCTCTCCCCAATGCATGTAGCACATTATCACATCTGCGTGATTTTGCTTTAAATAATCCACATCTTTTTGGATTTGTTCCATGTTTATTATATTTACCGCGGTGTCTCTTCCGGAATTAAGCATAGAATTTTCAAATCCATTGAGCATTTGTGTATATGAGAAAAATCCAACCTTTATCCCTTTCACATCGATAATAAGTGGATTGGTCGATTCGTTCTCCTTGAACGTTCCAGTTCTTTTCAAACCGTATTTTTCAATTGTATTGATTGTGTGGTCAATTCCTTTCAGTCTTCTATCGTAAGAATGATTATTGGCAGTGCTCACCACATCAAAGCCTGTATCTTTTAAAGCTTTTATAACATTTTCGTGCGTTGCAAATTCTGGATAACCACTCATGTCTGATTCATTCTTCGCAATAGTCGTCTCCAAATTGACTATGGATAAATCACTCTTACCCACAATGTCTTTAATAACCGCAAAAGAATCCGAAAAATCATAATTTGTAGCTTTTGCTTGGCGAATTTGAGTTATGTGATTCATATAATCTCCCCAACAAGTTATGGTTATCTCTTTCTTTTCCAGATTTTTATTTTCTTTTTCGTTATCTGATTTTTTATTTGATTTTTCTTCTGCTTTTGTAACACTTTTCACTTGAGAACTCTTTTGTGATGCTTGGATTGGAGATTTCCCAGAAATTTCTGAATATCTAAAGCCAATCACACCAACTAAAATCACTATAAGAAAAGCCAATGCAACAGTTGTCTTTTTTCCCTTCATTTTATCCTCACTTATGATATGGTAAATTGTTGATTATTCTGAAACTTCGGTAAATTTGTTCCAACAAAATCAGCCTCATCAGTTGATGTGGAAATGTAAACTTGGAAAAAGAAAGCGCATAATCGCTCCTGTCAAGTACACTTTTTCCCAGTCCCAACGATCCACCGATAACAAAACAAATATTAGAATGACCTTGTACAGTTAAATTTTCAATCTTGGCGGCTAATTTTTCGCTAGTAAGTTGATTTCCCAAAATCTCAAGCGTAATCACGTAGTGATTATCCTTGATTTTCGACAAGATTTTCTCCGCTTCCTTGTCCTTCACAATCTCCTTTTCACTGTCGGACAAATTCTCTGCAGCACTCAAATCATCAACCTCAATTATGTTTAGCTTGCAGTGCGCAGATAATCTTTTCGAAAATTCAGCAATGCCTAGTTTTATGTATTTTTCCTTAACCTTACCCACCGAAATTATATCGATATTCAAAATAATCACAACCTTTTTACTTTAATAAGTATATCATATATTGATTGGGAGTATAAAATAATAATTTTTTAAGCAAATAAAAAACCCACAGACAAAAATCTGTGGGAATAATTTCGAAAAAACTATCTCTTACTGAATTGTGGAGATTTACGAGCTTTTTTAAGACCGTATTTCTTTCTTTCCTTTTTACGAGGGTCTCTAGTTAAGAAACCTGCTCTTTTTAATTCAGCTCTGTAGTCTGGGTCAACTTCTAATAAAGCACGAGCAACACCATGTCTAATAGCACCTGCTTGACCAGTGTATCCGCCACCTTTTACATTAACAGTAACATCATAGCTTTCAGCATTGTTAGTTAATTCCAAAGCTTCTTTAGCTATAACTCTTAATGTATCGAAGTTAAAGTATTCACTTATATCTTTTTTGTTAATTGTGAATTTTCCACTTCCTGGTACTAAAGTAACTCTAGCAACAGAAGTTTTTCTTCTACCAGTTCCTTGATATCTATTATTAGCCATTTAATTACCTCCTACTTAATTTCCAAAACTTCAGGGTTTTGAGCGATGTGATCGTGATCAGCGCCTCTGTAAACTCTTAATTTTTTAGCCATTTGACGACCTAAAGAGTTGTGAGGAAGCATACCAACGATAGCATGAGTTACAGCTCTTTCTGGATCTTTCTTCATTAAGTCTTTGTAGGTAATTGATTTAAGACCACCAGCATATCCTGTGTAATGTCTTAATTCTTTTTGTTCTAATTTTTTACCTGTTAATTTAACTTTTTCTGCATTAATTACGATTACGTAATCTCCAACATCCGCATTAGGAGTAAACATTGGTTTGTTTTTTCCTCTTAAAATAGAAGCAACTTCAGTAGATAATCTACCTAAAACAACATCTGTTGCGTCTACTACATACCATTTTCTTTGGATGTCATCTTTCTTAGGTATATAAGTTTTCATTCAATTCATCCTTTCCTTTATTTACAATATTTGGCTACTTGGACATCGCTGCCAAAAAGCGATTGTTTTCTCACCGGGAATTTAGACACGTCGCACACCCGGCCATCGGCGACTTTCTGTATTGCATAAAAGGAAATGACTCCTTTTACATACCAAAATATTATATACTCTCTTGATATAATTGTCAACTATTTTATTGTAAAACACAACCACACACATTCATCGCTTGTGCTTTTCACTTCGTGAACGACATTTTTCGGAATAAAATACGTATCCATTTCCTTAAGTCTCACATCTTTTCCTTCTACATTTAACATCGCATCCCCCTTAATCACGACAACAAATTCGTCAAAATCCTGATTGTACGGCCCAGATGTTTCGTTTTTTGATTGTATTCTGTGAATATCAAACTTTTCATTTCTAACAATTGTATCCTTAATAATATGATTTTCATCAAAATTCAAATCTTCTAGTAAATTCATAAAATTCTCCTAATATATCTTAATAATTTCCCCAAAACTCATCACAAAAATCTTCACATCCACATCAATTCTCTCAATAATATCCATCGCATTTTCAATGTCTTGTTTTGTGTCTGCCTTATTCAAAATCAAAAATTTTTTCGCATCGTACGAATTTTTGAACAGACCACAATTAGAATTGATGATTTCTGCGTAGCTTTCTGTCGTCAAAGTATTGGGATTTCCAATAATTTTCTCCATATATTCTTTTCTGTGACAAAATCTCTCATCAAAAGGCTTGTCCACACTATCAAGTCCCATCACACCAACGCAATGCGTGATATTTCTAGGATTTACAGGCTCATCTTCACGTGGAGCTTTGATTGATCTTGTCTTTGCCCCATCCGTTTCCAAAATTATATTGGAAAACAATCCTTCATCAAAAATTTTGTCGAAAAATTCCGGCTCAAATCCTATTTCTTTTGTGTCTGTACGTGATTTTGATGCAAAATATATTTTCCCGTCCACAATTTTCGCATTATCATCGAATTTGTACAAATAATCAAATTTATCTTCACTCACAATCCCCATCTTCGTCGTCGTACTCACAATGGATGCTTCATTCATTGATTTGAACTCATTTGCAAGCAAAAAAACGCTCGAAGTTTTCCCACCAGCACCTTGAATCGCTATCATGTTTTTATCTTTCAAACTCATAAACTCCAACATAATATCACCATTTTTATTATCTCACAAAATTTTCAAATACAAAACCCAATTGAAAATCTGCACCAATGAATTATAATTAATATATAATAATATATTAAGGAAGGCATTTATGAAAATAGGATTTAGAACACCAAGCTTGAAGAAATCATTCAAAGCAAGAACAACTTCAAAGTACAAAAGACAACTAAAGTCTGCAATCGACCCAACTTATGGAAAAAAAGGAGTTGGTTGGATTAAAAACCCCAAAAAAGCACTTTATAACAAGATTTATAACAAAACAACAAGAAGTATATTTGATATTTTCAAGTAAATAAACATAAAACAGAGGTACACATGAAAAAATTTCTAAAATTATTTGGCATAGCATTTGCAATCGGGATAGCCATGCTAATCATAAGCCTTGCCTTTAAAATCGACGACAAAGTAATGATTAAATATTATTGGATAATCGGTGGAGTTGTCTTGGCAATCATTTTAATCGTAAACACAATTTATTACTCCTACAAAACAAACGAATTGAAACATTCAATGAAACTGTTTGAAGAAATGAAATACAAAGATTTCGTCAACGAATTAGAACCTAAAATTCCCAAAATCAAAAACCAACACATCCAAACAGTGATGAAAATGAATTTGGGCGCTGGATATTTGGAACTTAATGAACCAAATAAAACATTGTCAACTTATGAAACAATTTCAAAAGACCAATTGAAAAATCAAGACCTTCAATTGATATATTGGCTCAATACAATGATCGCCCACTTCAAATTGAACGATCAAATTAAGTTTAATGAGCTATTCACAACACACGAAAAACTTTTAAAACAATTTGAAAACAGTCCAAATTACGGCGAAAACATCAAACAATTGTATATAATGAAAAACATATTTGACGATGATTTTGTATTGGCAAGAAAAAACTTAAACAAATTGAAATCAAAATCCACAAACCCGAGATTCAAAAAAGAATACAAAAGATTGGAAAATATAATCAAACAACACGAAAAATAAAGGCTGTGAGCGTGAACTCATAGCCTTTTTCATTTCTAACTTTTCTTCAAATTAAATGTCCTATCTCCCTTAGCCAACACCAAGAAATATCCTACAACTGTATAAATCACGCAGATTGCTAAGGCTACTAATCCTATGTTGAAATTCAATTTTATTTGAAGTATTATTATTCCCCAAAAAAGTAACGATTCGAATGTGTTGAGTATTGAGTAGACTACGTTTTTACTTTTGAGTCCTACTGTGAATGGTTGAAGTAGCATGTACATGTAGAGTTGTTTTACTGATTGATACAAGTAGATTATGATGACTGCGACTGTGGCTTTTATTATCAAATCTGTTGTGTTTAATTTTGCGGCGAATATCCAACTTATTATCAATAATAACACTAATCCAAATGTAGGTGCGTTGTCTTTTAAATTTTGTTTTATTCTAAAATTTAGTGTGTCTTTTATGTTTTGTTTATTGGCGTAAATCATTTGTTTCATCAAATATCTATCCATATTCAAGAACATAAATCTATTGAATGATTCTGGAACTGCTATTTGTATTCCGAAATACAACAAGATTATCGGAAATACTGACACTAATATTTTCAAATCACTTGGTTTGGGATTAATTGTGAGTCCTCTTAGTACGATAAATCCAATTACACCAACAGCCAAAATTATTCCCGAACGAATTAGAATCATTTTTTTGTATTTGTGTTTGAATCTGTAGCGGAATATTTTGTTGATGTATTCAATCCCGTTGTAATTATCGTAAATTTTCCCGTTTTCTTGTGCTATTTTTTCGTCGTCGATTTGGTATGCGACCGTGTTGATATCCTTAAATGTGTTGTCGCGATCGATTATAGATTTGTTTGTGATTTCAATTCTAGCGATGTGTCTGATTTTTTCTGTTTTATGAATGAAAATCGCACCGACAATATATGCAACAATTCCGAAAATAAGCGCGTAAGTTGAATAAAATATTTGTACGAAGATTTTGGATTTCGTGCTGTACAATACCAAAAGTCCCATTCCCAATAGCAAAATCGCCCACATGCAGAAGTAGTTTTCGGTTAAGTGTTTGGGGCTTTTAGTCGAATACGCACAAATATTGATGTATTTGATTAGTTTTCTAAATCCAAGGCAGAATACAGTGATATTCATTGCATTCATTGGGTTGATGTCGAATATAGCAAAAAATATCGCAAATATTATTCCTGAGATTGCAAAGCTAATGTCCGATAAATAATCCTGCAAAACTGTGTATTTTTTGGCATCGAGTTTGAGCGCTTTGACACAAATAGAATCCTCATTATCGAAGCTTACGTACATAAATTGTGAAATCATACTTCCAATAACAGCTGACAGATAAAACAAAGATATCATTATATTTTCTTGAATACTGCCTTTGAAAATCTTTGCTGTTCCTATAGTTGCAATGCCGTAAACTAATGCACAGTACAAAATTTTGTAAAGTATTGTCTTTAATACAAATGAAATGTAGAAAATCGCAGAATATCCAAAGCTCAACACGTCATTTCCGTAAATATCCGCAGGAATAATCTTCTTGAAAATTGAAAGTTTACGAAGTTGATACATTGTCTGATTGAGCTTCATCTTCATAACTAATCTCAAATAAGTGCTAAGATAATTACTCATCAGACTCATCCTTTAAAATGTCGTAAAGTTCTGCGTCGAATTTCTCATCGTTTTTGTCCAAATCCAATTTTTGTAACTTTTTGTGATGAAGCAACACAATTTCTTCGCTCATTTGTTTTGCCAAATCCAACATATGCGTAGACAAAACAATAATTCTTCCTTGTGATTTCAATTCCATCAACAATTTTTTGATTTGCGTACTGATTACAACATCCAAGCTTGTCAATGGCTCATCTAAAAGCAAGACTTTCGGTCTTGAGATGAACAGTGTTATCAAAGATATTTTACTTTTCATTCCGTGTGAATAATCTTTGATGAGTCTATTTTGATCTTTCTTGGAAAATTCCATCATTTCCATGTAATCTTCCACTGATTTTATGTCCTGTGGGGCGTTAATATCTCTAAAAAACTTGATATACTCATATCCTGTTAGAAATTCCGGCAAGAAATTTTCAGAAAAAAGCATCCCTATGTCTTCTTTTTTTAGTTTTTCGATTCCTCCATTATTTTCCAAATAAAATTCTCCTGAATCAAAATCTATCTCATCGTATAAGACGTTGAACAAAGTAGTCTTACCTGCTCCATTCCTACCCAAAACAGAAGTGATGACTCCTTCTTTGAATTCGTAATTTACTTCATCGAGTACCAATTTGTCGTCGTATTTTTTAGTCAAATTTTTGATTACTAATTTCATTTTATCCTCCTGTTTACTATTGTATTAATTATACCATACATTTGGTGTATTGTTAAAATATGCTATAATTATTTTACAGAGGTGCGTATGCAAGAATATAAAAATATAATTTTGGTGTCACATTGTTTATTGAACGAACTTGCTGTTGTAAAAAACGATGCTGGCAGAAAAGATAATTTGAGTTTGATCAAAAATTTAATGAAAATGAACGTTGGAATATTCCAATTACCTTGTCCAGAAAATAGAATGTACGGGCCCAATCGCTGGGGAAGCGTGTACGAACAATTCGACAATAATTTTTACAGACAAACAAGCCGTGATTTATTAAGCCCAATTGTCAACGAAATCTCCGATTATATCAAGGACGGAGTAAATTTTTTAGGAGTTATAGGAATAGACGGTTCTCCTAGCTGTGGAATCGGGCTTACTTGCAAATCAGAAGAATTCAAAGGAGAAATCTCCGCTATAAAAGACATTGCTCATTGTGTAAATTCCGTAGAAATGACAGATGACAAAGGCGTTTTCATGGAAGAATTGGAAAAATTATTCGAAAACAAAAATATCGAGTCAAAATTTTACGGCTATAATGACAGAAACGTAGATGAAATAACAGAAAAAATCGAACAATCTATAAAAAAATAACGCATTTTGTATGCGTTATTTTTAATTTTAAATTTAAATTTCTACAATTTATCAAGACGTGTTATCAAAAAATAAAAGTGTGATATAATTGAGATATAGAATAAATAAAGGAGATTTGTTATGAATTTAAAAAAGAAATTATTAGTAGCAGCTCTTGCTACAGCTATGGTTTTCCCAACAGTATCTATGGCTTCAAAATTAAACGTTCAAAGATACTCAGGAAGTAGCCGTGTTGAAACTGCAGTTAACGTTAGTAAGGACCAATTCTCATCAGCAAAGTCAGCTATTTTGGTTAACCAATTAGCATTCCCTGATGCTTTAAGTGCAACAGTTCTAAGCAAAGGAACTATGCCAGTATTATTCTCTGAATCAAATAACATCAGCGCTGATACATTGAACCAATTAAAATCAATGGGTGTTGAAAATGTTTATGTTTTGGGTGGAGAAAAATCCGTATCAAACGCAGTTGTAAATTCTGTAAAATCAGCTACTAACGCTAAAGTAGTTAGAATTAACGGAGCTGACAGATACAAAACAAACGCTCAAACAATCAAAGACAACGTAAAACAAACTTCAGAAGTTGTAATCGCAAGTGGCGAAATCTACGTTGACGCATTATACGGAGTAAGCTATGCAAACAAAGTTAACGCTCCAGTTATGTTAGTTCAAAAGAACAACATTCCAGCTGAAACTTTGAAAGTTTTAAAATCTATGA
Source organism: Finegoldia sp. P3-F-LR (assembly GCF_052932165.1). NCBI lineage: Bacteria > Bacillati > Bacillota > Tissierellia > Tissierellales > Peptoniphilaceae > Finegoldia > Finegoldia sp. P3-F-LR. The sequence continues at coordinate 14,180 of NZ_JBRFJE010000029.1, forward strand.
ATGTAACTAGAATTACAATCATCGGTGGAGAAAAAACTATCACTCCTAAACTAGAAAAAGAATTATCAGAAATAGCTGTAGTAGACAGAATCGCTGGATCAAACAGATACGAAGGTTCATTGAAAGTAGCTAAGGAAGTTTACGGAGATAAGCTTCAAACTGCATTAGTAGCTAGTGGAGAAAACTTCGCAGACGCATTAGTAGCTGCACCAGTAAGTCAAAAATTGGACGCTCCAATCTTACTTGCATCCAAAAATTCAGTAGAAAGTTCTATCGTTTCTTACTTAAGAGACAACAAAGAATTAGCAAACATCAAAGTATTTGGTGGAGTTAACGCTATTGGATCAAAAGTATTCAAAGATTTGGAAAACTCATATTATACTGTAGGTGAAAACGGAGAAAAAGTTATCGACGGTGGTACAATCATCGTAGAAAAAGTTAAAAACAATTCTACTGACAAACCAACTGCAACAACTCCTGTTGAAACTGGAACACAAAAATAATCTATAAAAAATAAAACTGTGTGAAGTCAAATTCACACAGTTTTTTTGATTTAATTTAACCTAAAATTTAAAAATATTTTACATATAAAAAATAATCAATTGATATAATCATATTAGGATAATCTAAACATAAAAATTGTCTTTATAAAATGTTTTTGTTAATTTTTTTGACTTATGAAAGGATGAAAATGAATAAGAAAATTTTGAGAATTATCGTTGGATTAATATGGATATTAGTCGCTGTTTTTTCTTACAGAAGAGGTAACAATATCGCAACAATCGCATTGGCATTACTTGGACTTGTATTTATTTTTATGGGACTTAAATCATCTGACACATCTTCAAACAAATAAAAAATGCATCATTAGTAGTAGAAGCTACAATGATGACCTGAACCCCAAAATCCGGAATACGGATGGAGGGGTTTTTGTATGCCAAAATACACAAAAGAATTTAAAATAAAATTAGTACTAGAATACTTATCAGGTGAATCAGGAGGACTTAAATCAATA
>NZ_JBRFJE010000030.1:0-11776 GCF_052932165.1 Finegoldia sp. P3-F-LR
ACTCCTTCAGGTGTATCCGCCCATCTTCCTTCTCTGTACAACTGTACGCATTCTTTTTTAAATTCATAACTATATTTCATAAAAATACCCTCCTTACTGGTTTGTCCAGTAAAGAGGGTACATATCAAAATTAATTCTGGCGTCTTGTTTTATTGTATTCTAAGTCCCATTTCACCAAATGAATCTGCATGTTCAAAATCGTGGTATTTAAATCCTCGTTGAAACCATTCGTTTCTAAGTTCGGATGAACCGTGAGTAAATTTTTCCGGTTGTACGTATCCTTGTCCCATTTTTTGAATGTGATCATCGCCGACACTTTGGACTGCACTTATCGCTTCTTCAATATCTCCTTCTTCCAAGTAGCCTTTCTCTTTAATATAATAACTGAACACTCCTGCAAAATAATCTGCTTGTGTTTCCAAAGCTACTGAATATTTATTGGCATCTTTTTCGTTCAATCTACGTTGAATATTGTGAACTCTATCCAAAATTCCTAGTTCTTTTTGGACGTGGTGGCCAACTTCATGCGCCAGTACATAAGCCATCGCATAATCTCCACCGTCAGCTCCAAGCTTTTGAGTCAACATGTTATAAAAAGTTACATCCATGTAGATTGTTTGATCCAGTGAACAATAAAACGGCCCTACGTTTTTGTCCGCATTTCCGCAACCTGTAGACACTGCTCCTTCAAAGAAATGAAGCTTAGGTTCTTCATATGTTTTATTTATTTCAGAAAATTTTTCGTGCCACACATCTTCTGTGTCTTTCAACACAACGCTTAGCATCTTTTCGGCTTCTTCAACTTCCTTGCTACTAGCTTTTTCAGAATTGTTAACTTGTTGTTCCTGTCTGGTTCTGTTTTGTTCATTGATAATATCTCGTGGATTTCCTCCAAACAAAGAATACACAATTACAAGCAAAAGCAGTCCGACTCCACCGATTTTAACCGGTCCTCCTCCGGATGAACCTCTGCCTACATTTGAACTTCCTTCTCTACCTTGCCATTTCATATTTTGCCCCCAATATATTAATTTTTCGTTAATTTATTTATACCCATTTTTAATATTTTTCATTTGACCTGCTAGACACTGCGACAAATTTCAAATCCACATACTTCTCATTCAAAGTTTTCTTGATTTCTCTTAAAGTGTTCTTCGTAGTCACAATATCGTCCAAAACCAGAATTTTCTTATTTGATAAATCAGTGTTCACCTCAAACGCTCCTCGTAAATTCTCAATTCTTTGAAGCTGCGATAAATTATGCTGAATTTTGGTTTCCTTCACTTTTACAATAGCATCTGGCAAATACTCCATGTCCAGAATCTTTGCCACTTCTTTTGCAATCTCGTGAATGTGATCAAATCCACGTCTATTTATCGTAGATTTTGTCGAAGGAACTATGAGCAGCGTGTAGTCTTGTAAATTTTTTTGCTTTATTTTATCGGATACAACATCTGCTAAGAAATATTTCACAACTTGTTTGCGGCTGAGCTTGTAATCGTAGATAAGTTTCTTCGTCAAGCCCTGATGAAGTAATGGGAAATAGCAATCCGTACCGTCGATATCCCTGTAACCGTCCACAAAAACCAATTTGTCAAAGCAATCTTCGCACAACAAATATTTGTACTGTTTTTTCTCGTGACAAATTATGCAACGTTTTTGAAATAAAAAACTAAAATCCCTCATCTTCGAACATCTCTCTCATCATTTCTTGTTCGTCATCGTCTATGTCAAAGTCCATGTATTGTTTGATTCTTCTGTCCAAGCCCGAATTTCTCTTCATTATTTTATTGTTGGATATCATTTGGCGTAAAATCTTCAAGCTTCCAACCAAAACTACGATTTCTCTCGCTCGTGTGATTGCAGTGTAGAGCAAATTTCTCGTCAACAACATAAACGGAGCCTGTGTCACTGGAATTACAACGATTGGAAACTCACTTCCTTGTGATTTGTGAATCGTAATCGCATAAGATAACGTCAAACCGTCGCATTCTTTTTTCGTGAAACTAGCAGTTTTGTCGTCAAACAACACATCAATCGTCTCATCAATCGAATCGACGTATGTAACTCTTCCAATATCTCCGTTGAAAACCCCCATCGCATCATCGTCAATGAATTCTTTCGTGTAATCATTTTTAATTTGCATAACTTTGTCGTTGAGCCTAAAAATCCTGTCTCGTTGCTCGATTTCTTCTGTCATTGGTGTTTTCGGATTCAAAACTTCTTGCAAAGCTGTGTTCAATTCCTTTGTTCCACAGCTTGATTTTTTCATCGGAGTTAGCACGATTATATCGTCAAACTCATCTTTTTTATAGAAATTGGGAAGTCTTTGTGCGCACAAATCGAGAATCGTCTGCTTGGCACGTTCTGGGTCGTTTTCTTCAATAAAGAAAAAATCCTTGCCCTTTTCATTCAAAATAGGAAACTCTCCGTTGTTAATCCTGTGCGCATTCACAATTATGTTGGAGTTTTGCGCTTGACGGAAAATCTTCGTCAACTTTATCGTAGTGATTTCTCCACATTCTATCAAATCGTTGAGCACATTTCCCGCTTGTACACTTGGAAGCTGGTCACAGTCTCCAACAAAAACAACCCTCGTATTAGGATCCAACGCTCTCAACAAACTATCCGCGATGAAAATATCCATCATACTGGCTTCATCTATGATTATCAAATCGCAATCAATCGGATTGTCCTCGTCGTGGTCGAAAATCGTTCCGTTTTCAACTGGAATGTATCCCAGAATTCTGTGAATTGTCTTCGCTTCTTCGTTGCAACTTTCCGACAATCTTTTAGCCGCACGTCCTGTAGGCGCCGCAAGAATTATCTCCTTGTCATTATTTTTGAAAATTTTCGTAATATTGTTGATAATCGTAGTTTTTCCCGTACCAGGCCCACCTGTAATTATCAGCATTTTTTCAGTCATAGATTTCTTGATGGCTTCGATTTGCAAATCATCCAAGTGTTCAGATTCAAGCTTGGAAAGCTCAGCCTCCACGTCAAACTCGTCTTCGATTTCGCTTTTCAAAATATTCGCAATATTAATCGCGCATCTCATCTCAGCTTTTTCGATTTGTGGAAGGTAGACTCTGTGCTCATCGTCTGTGTCATCAATCGCAATAATTCCACTGACAATCAAAGACTCCAACGTCTCTTGTCTGTTTTTGATTTCAATGTCGATAAGATTCTCCACTCCAGCTATCAAATCATCTTCCAAAACGTAGCAATTTCCATTAGAATTTGCTTCCTTCTCCATAAAATATTTGAACGCAGCTTTGATTCTAAATGGAGAATCCGGTTCGATGTCGATTCTCTGCGCAATAATGTCTGCCGTTCTGAACCCAATTCCCCTAATATCGTCAATCAAAGTATATGGGTTTTGCATGATAATTTTCTTCGTGTCTTCCTTGTAAAAATCAGAAATAATATTGGCTTGATGAAGACTTAGCCCCAATGATTGCAAATACAAGAAAATCTCAGCGTATTCTTTTTTCTCATCGAGTGATTCTTTGATTTTTTTGTAATTTTTCTTGCCGATTCCTTTGACCTGGAGTAATTTGGATGGAGAATTTTTCAAAATTTCCATCGTATCTTCGCCAAATTCTTCGACGATTCTTCTTGCAGTTGTCTCTCCAATTCCTTTAATCAAACCGCTTTGAAGATAATTGATAATATTGTACATGCTAGGCTTAGTGGATCTTTCAACGGAAATTATGTTGTATTGTTCTCCGTATTTTGGATCTTGGACTTTGTTTGCCTCAATATCCAAGAAATCTCCCGGCATAATTTTGAAACTATTTCCTTTGATAATTCTCTCTTCTCCGTCCTTATCCACAGAAAAAATCCTAAAACCATTGGACTCGTTTTCGAATATTATATTTTTGACAGTCGCGCTAAATTTCATACACTCACCTACAAAAAAGAGGGTTGTTCAATCAAATAACAATCCCTCTGTTTATACAATTTATTAATCTTCGATTTCAATTCTTTCGATATTTGCGCCCAACTTTTTGAATTTGGAAACAATATCGTCGTATCCTCTGTCAATGTGATAAATATCTGTAACATTTGTAGTTCCATCTGCTACAAGTCCCGCCAAAATCAAAGCCGCTCCAGCTCTCAAATCTGTAGATTTAACAGTAGCACCTTGAAGAGAATCGACTCCAGCAATGCTCGCTTCATTTCCTTCAGTCGCAATAGCAGCGCCCATTTTTTGAAGTTGTTCCACATGCATAAATCTATTTTCAAAAACAGTTTCTTCAACACTGCTTTGACCCTTGCATACAGTCATCAACGCCATGAATTGCGCTTGCACATCTGTAGGAAAACCAGGATATGGCAAAGTTTTAATCTTCGTTCCTTTTAATCTACCAGTGGAAATAACTCTGATAGAATCTTCGTCCTCGTTTTCGATAACTTCACAACCAACTTCACGAAGTTTTGCGATAATTGGCATAATATGAGATGAAATACAATTTTTCACAGTAACATCTCCACGTGTAATCGCACTTGCCACCATAAAAGTCGCAGCTTCTATTCTATCTGGAATAATTGTGTGTTTTGCACCGTATAACTTGTCAACGCCGACTATTCTAATTGTAGAAGTACCAGCTCCACGAACCTTCGCTCCCAATTTGTTCAAGAAACTTGCCAAATCTACGATTTCTGGTTCCTTAGCAGCATTTTCGATAACAGTTTCTCCCTTTGCCATCGTCGCTGCCATCATTATATTTTGAGTCGCACCAACGCTCGGAAAATCCAAATAAATTTCCCCGCCAATCAAACCATCTTTTGCAATAGCTTCTATCTTTTCATCTGTCGATTCAATCTCAGCACCCAATGCCTTAAATCCTTTTAAATGCAAATCCACAGGTCTCGAACCAATCGCACATCCACCTGGCAAATACGTCTTAGTTTCACCAAGTCTTGTCAACAAAGGTCCCATCACCAAAAATGATGCTCTCATCTTGTTCATCAATTCATGTGGAGTCACAGAATTATTCACATTGCTACTATCTATCTCAACCTTATTCTTATCCAAATAAGTTACTTTTGATCCCAATTCTTCTAAAACTTTCAATATAATTGAAACATCCTTTAACTTTGGAACATCTTCTAAAATTATCGGCTCAGTTCCTAAAAGAGATGCTGCTATAATAGGAAGCGCTGAGTTTTTGGCGCCGTCAATCTTGACCTCGCCTTTCAAATTTAAACTTTTTTTTACTTGTATAACTTCCAAAATAACCTCCATCAGTCATTCGTTTTTCTTATTTATATATAAAATATTATATCATATTCATTTATCATTGACTAATTTTTGAGGGTTTTACAATCTTTTTACAAAACAAAAGCCTCCTAGGTTAAGGAAGCTTTTGTAAAATTTTATTTAGTTTTTTCATAAACTATAGTATACTCTGGATTTTCACCAATTTTATTTACGCCTAATAACAGTTGAATTATACTTATTTTTTGCAGTAATTAAATCTGTTGGCTTATATTATTTACTTTTCACTTGTAATTTTACGTCATTCAAGTTCCATCCGTAAGCTTCTGCAAATACAATTTTTAAGTTAGCGCTTACTGTTTTCCCGTCATTTGCTTTTAAGAATTCATCTGTAACTTCTAAATTTATTTTGTCATTTTTTACATCAAAAGTAGCTTTTACTCCTTCTACATTAGTTGTTACATTTACAAGTTCAGATGCATCTTCCATTTCAAAAGCTTTGGCAAATTCATTAAATAAATTTCCTAGTCCTTTATATTCTGGTACAAATGAAACTTTGTTGTTATCAACTGTAACTGATTGAGTTTGAGTTACATTTTGGCCATGGAACCCTACGCTTCCGTCTCCTTCTTGTTGTTTTATAAATCTTGGCAAAATGTAGTTAGCTAATTTAGAATAATCCTTGATTTTATTATCCGAAAAATCTAGTTGATTTATTTTTTCCATTCCAAGTATTATGTCTACATTTTCGATTCTATTTGCAGACACGTCAAAGAATGTCAATTTAGTTAGGTTTTTGAGAGAAGAAATATCTGTAATTCCATCATAATTTATTCTCTTTTCTCCTTCTTTTTTAACCTTAACATTATTGTGAAGATCCAATCCTGTTAAATTTGTCAAATTTTTAAGGGGTTCTACATTTTCAATTAAGTTGTTATATAGTTTTAAGAACTCTAAGTTTTTAAGGTTTGCTAAAGGTGATACATCTACAATTCTATTTCTTTGAAGTTCCAGATATTTCAAGTTTTTCAAATCTTTTAATGGACTAAGATCAGAAATCTCATTTTCATTTACTTTTAATTTTTCCAAATTTGTAGCATATTCAATTCCTTTTAAACTCTTCATTCCTCTAGTTACAGAGAATTTGAAATCTTTTGTTTTGGATAAATCTTGAGCTTTCCCTAATATTGAATATGTGTCTTTAGATTCTTCTGTAAATATTGGCTTATTAGTCTTCTTGTCTAAGAATATGGATACTTCCTTCAAAGATTCCATTTCTTGTTTTGTAATGCGTTGATCATCTTTTCTATTCACATCCAAGTTTTTGTTCAAAACCTTTAATAACTTCGCATCTTCAATGTCTACATATTCTGGCTTTTCTGCTTCTGAATCTTTCAAGTTTACAAGTTCAATACTATAACTGTACACTGGATCGGAATATGATTTACTATCGAATAAATATTCCAATTTCAAGCCTTCAATATCTTTTAATGTCATACCATCTTCCAATGTAAGTTTGATTTTGTTGTTTTCAGTTACTTCTGCTTTAACTTTAGGATTATCTGATTTGATTTCTTTGAATTTAGTGAATATTTTGTCTATTAACTTAAATGGATTGTCAAATTCTACAATATTTCCGTTTAATTTGACATCTGATACTGTTGTAGATAATTTGTCAGCTTCTAATGAGTAAATACTTTCTGCTTTTAGTGGTGTCAAGTCAGTAATTTGTGTTTCACTTACATTGATATCTCCCAATTGCTTCAAATCATTTGCTACTGAAATATCTTTAATAGGATTAGAATGAACATCTAAATTGTACAATTCTTCTAAATTTTTAAGTGGTGCTATATCTTTTATTTGATTTTTGGATAAATCTAACATTCCCAATTCCGTTAAATCTTTCAACGCTTCTACTGATGTAAGTTTATTACCAGACAAGTTTACATCATTTAATTTCGTTAACGTAGAAATAGAATCTATAGATTCTAATCCGTTTTGAGCAATGTATAATTTTGTTAAATTAGTAAGCTTAGATGCATCTATTTTTGTAATTTTATTATTATTTAGATTCAACGTTTCTAGTTTTGATAAATTTGTAATGGAAGATACATCTTCTATTTGGTTATTTTCTAAGTCCAAATAATTCAATTCTTTGTTGTTTTGCAATGGAGATATATCTTTTATTTTGTTATTATTGGCCATTAACCAATTCAATTTCTTGTAATTTTTAGTAACAGAAATATCGGAAATTTCATTATTTCTAATATCAAGATTTTCAACATTTGTTAAATCTTTCAATACTGATATGTTGTTAACTTTGTTTACTGAAATATCTAAACTTTTAAGATCTTTCAAATTATTTATAATTGTTACATCTTCAATTTGATTGTGAGAAATGTATAGTTTTTCAAGTCCAGTTAAATCTTTTAATGGCGTTAAATCTTTTATTGCATTATGTGATAATCTCAATAATTTTAGCTTCTTCAAATCTTTCAATGGTGTTAAATCTTCAAATGACTTAGAAGAGTCATCTGGATCTCCACTAATTGTAAGTGTTTCTAAGTTTTTCGCAGCTTCCAATCCCTTAATGCTATTAAACTCTAATACATCATAATTTTCATCAAATGATCTATGACCAAATGCTTGAAGTTGTTCCATATCTTTTACTGTCAAATCTGTTGCATTTGGGTCGATTCTGTAGTTTTTGTCAAGCAATTTAAAGTTATATTCATTTATATCTTCTTCAACTACATCTTTTCCATCGTAGTTCTTGAAGAAGTTTAGAAGTTTTTCTTTTAATTTTGCATCACCAAATTCTACAACTTTGTCTTCTGGTTTTTCTTCTGGTTTTTCTTCTTCACTGTTCTTATGTGCTTTGATGATTTCATCTTTTAGTGCATTAACGCCTTCTACTGTTTTGGCTTTGTTGATTTGGTCGATGTATACCGGAGATGTTATGCCATTTTCCTTCAATTCTTCAATTGCTTTTTCTTTGACTTCTTTTAACGCTTTTTCTTTGGCACTTTCTTCCGGTTTATCTGGTGTTGAAGGATTATCTGGTGTTGGTGTTACTGAAGGTGTATCTGGTTTATTGTCTTCAGTTATTTCCACATTAGCAATTTCTTCAATTTGTTTTGAAGATACTGATAACTTTCCGCCTACTACTGTTATTTCTTTTGTTTTGTTATCTTTAACAATTTGTTTGATAAATTCTGTGTGACTAGTGTCTGTAAGTAGTATTGGCTCATTATTTTTATGGGCTAATGGAGCTACTGACAATGCATCAGGATAGTTTCTTCCGTCTGCTAATACGAATTTTTCAAGATTTCCGAATTCTTTTGCTATTATTAAAGCGGTTTCATAACGGTCAGCTCCTGCTAATCTTCTTGTGTTTTCTAATCCTTTTATATTAACAGATTTTTCTCCGCCGAAAATTAAGGAGACCTTGTCCTTTGTGATTCCTTTCGGTAAATTGTGTCCATCTGTCAAAATAATTGGTAAGTTTTCTTTTGTGGAAAGTGGTGTTGCACACAATGCATCGGCAAATGTTAATCCACTTGCGAGTGCAACTTTTCCGTTGGGATTTAAGTATTTGTACACTTCAACTGATGTTTCGTATCTGTCAGCTCCTGCTAATCTTTTAACGTTTTTAAGTCCTTTGACATTTACTGATTTTTCTCCACCTACTATGATTACTTGTTCTGGATTCAGTCTTGTAATCTCGTCTTTAATGACTTGTGGAAGCTTTTCTTTTTGTGTCAATAATACCGGTGCATTTTCCTTGTTAGCCAAGCTTCCTGCAACCAAACTATCTGCAAAATTTTCCCCACTGGCAAGTACAATCTTTTCGATTTTATGTGGGAATGTTCGTTGGCTGATTTTCGCTGATGTTTCATAACGATCTGAGCCGCTTATTCTGTCTACTTTGATTTTGTTTTGTTCTTCTGCGAGAACTGGTGTGAACGAACTCATCACCATACTAGCAGTAAGAATTACTCCTAAAAATTTCTTCATATTACCTCCTGATTTAATATCTACACTTTATTATATATTCCCACATCAATATTGACCAGCGATTATTTATTGAAATTTTCTATATATCCCTTGAGTTTTTATGTTTTTATGTATAAGTGGTATAATTGTATAAATGATTTAAGGAGGAAAAAATGAAATTAACTACAAAAGATTTGACTAAAATCGGAGTGTTTGGCGCTTTGACTATTGTACTTGGACTTACTCCTTTGGGAATGATTCCGATTGGACCAGTTAGAGTGACTACACTACATATTCCAACTATTGTTGCTGCTTTGGTTGCAGGACCTTGGGTTAGTTTATTCGTGGGATTGTTGTTCGGTTTGTTTTCATTGGTAAATAATATTATTGCACCGACAATTCTTTCATTTATATTCTACAATCCATTGGTTTCTGTGCTTCCAAGAGTTTTGATAGCTGTTGTGACTTATCAAGTTTACAACAAATTAAGATACAAAAACGACGTGATCCGCTACGGAATTCCTGCTGTTTGCGGAAGTATTATGAACACAGTTGGTGTCTTAGGAATGGCGTTTATTTGTCATTCAAAGCAAATCGAAAGCGTTATGCATGTCAAAGCACAATATTTTCTTGGAGGAATTGTCGCTACGAATATGCCTTTTGAAATCGTGATATCATTCGTGTTGGCGATTTTGATTGCAAAAAGTGTAAACAAAAACAAATAGTTCAATTAAAAAATCCACAAGATTTTGAAAATCTTGTGGATAATTTTTTGTTTTAATCTTCGACGTCATCACTGATGTTGCAAGATCCCAAAAATCTTCTTCTGATATCTTGACCAGTTTTTGTTCCTGCAACTCCACCCATTCCTGTTTCTCTCAATGATGGCGGAAGAGTTTTGCCGACTTTTCTCATCGCTTGGCACACTTCTTCGAATGGAACTATACTTGTGATTCCTGCCAATGCCATATCAGCGCTAATCATTGCGTTGGTAACTCCCATTGCATTTCTGAATGTGCAAGGATATTCTACAAGTCCTGCGATTGGGTCGCATACAAGTCCCAATACATGTAGGATTGCAAATGATGCTCCGTGGAATACTTGTTCAATAGAGCCACCTCTTAAAAATATCAACGCACCTGCTGCCATTGCTGCTGCAGATCCTGTTTCCGCTTGGCAACCTCCGTCAGCGCCAGAAAATGTTGCGTATTTTCCCAACAATTGTCCAACACCGATAGCTACTAACATTGCATCGATAAGTTCGTCGTGTGAGCAGTTGTATCTTTGTTTAAAACTCATAAGAGCTGCTGGCAAAATTCCCGACGAACCTGCAGTAGGTGATGCTACGATTTTTCCCATAGCCGCACTGATTTCCAATGTTGAAAAAGCCATCGCCATTGCTTCTGCTGTAAATTGTCCTACTATTGGTTCATTTTCATTTGCATAAACGTGCATTTTATGTGCAAATCCGTCTATCATTTTTTGATTAGTCACTGAAGGTGTTTCCAAGAAATCTGTCGCAGATTTTTCCATAACATCTAGCATATGTGACAATTCACTTCTGATGAATTCTTCAGATTTGCCAGTTCTTTCGTTTTCTATTTCTATAACGTATTCGTAAAAAGGTCTGTTTTCCTTTTTAACTGTATTGATTATTTCTAATGATGTATCAAACATAAACTCTCCTTAATTTCGTTGAATATATTTTGTGAAAAGAAATCTATCGTCTTTTAATAAATTTTCTGTTAAATCTTCGCCGATATTTTTGTCTAATTCAACAATCAAAGTTACGATTCCGTCATGTTTCAACGTCTTCATTCCTTCGATGTTGTACCCATTTCTAGCAAGTTCTGAAGAAATATCCGCAATAATTCCTCTTACATCCACGTATTTCAATAAAATTGTAGGATAGCTTCCTGTAAATTGAACAGCTATTCCGTTGATATCTATGATCTCAATATTTCCTCCACCGATTGATGAGCCAACGATGTACATAGTAGTTCCATCTTCGTATGTAAATGTAATCTTCGCAGTGTTTGGATGCACATCCCCTAAGTCAGCTTCTCTGAAAACATAGTCAATTCCTCTTTGTTCAGCTATTGCAAATGAATCTCTAAGTCTAATGTCGTCTGGTTCAATTCCCAATACACCAGCTAACAAAGCTCTGTCTGTACCGTGACCCTTGTAAGTTTTCGCAAATGATCCATGAAGATCAAACTCAACTTTTTTGAACTCATTTCCAGCAATCAAAAGAGCAGTCTTTGCAATTCTACAAGCACCTGCAGTGTGAGAGCTAGAAGGTCCAATCATTACAGGTCCCAAAATATCAAATATATTATATTCTCCCATAAAAACCCCCTAAGTATTTTCCTTAACAATTATATCATATCAAATTCAGTGGATAAAGAAAAACAGGAAAATTTTCCTAAAAAAACCTGCTAACAAAAGTCAAGCATAACCTGAAATTAATTTCAGGTTATTTGATTATTTGAGTAATTAAATTAGTGCATGGCAAACAAACCGAGTGTAATCAATCGGTTTTTTTAGTGTAATTTT
>NZ_JBRFJE010000031.1:0-8066 GCF_052932165.1 Finegoldia sp. P3-F-LR
ACATCTATTATTACAATAACGAAAGAATTCAGAAGAAAACAAAATGGATGCCACCTACAAAGTATAGGTTAGCATCCACTACAACTAATTAATTAAATATTGTGTCCAGTTTTATGGGTACACATCAGACCCCATTTTACTTTTTTAAAATTAAATTTTATTTGCGTTTTTTAATTGAAGTATACACACCAAGAACGCCTGCCAATGATGCTGCCTGTAGTGTTAATACTTCTGATTCGATACCAGCTTTTGGTAATTTTTTCTTATCTGTAGTAGTTTTTACTGGTCTACTAACTTTGTTGTCTGAGGTAGTTGTATTAACTTTTTCTGATTTCTTAACAAGAGTTACTTTTTTCTTTTCTGCGTTTTTCTTGAATTCTTCGGCTTTTTTCTTAGCTTCAGCTTTCATCTCTTCAGATTTCTTTTCTTCCTCAGCCTTCTTTGCTTCCTCGGCCTTTTTCTTTTCTTCTTCAGCTTTCTTTTTTTCTTCTTCGGCTTTTTTTGCTTCTTCTTCAGCCTTCTTCTTTTCTTCTTCTTTTTGTTTTTCTGCTGAATTTTTCAATCCATCTACTTTATTTTCTTTTTCTGCTTGTTTCTTTTCTTCGGCAGTCTTTTCTTCTGTTTTTTCTTTTTTATCTGAATTGTTTGATTTTTCTGGTTTGATTTCCTTGAATTTTAATGTGTAGTGCCATTTGCCATCTTTTTCTTCCACGTCAAATGCATTTTTTACTAATTCTGTTTCCAAGTCTTTCTTGGCTGCTTCTTCTGCTTTTTCTTTAGTATCAAATTCGGATTGAGGCTTTAATTGTTTGATTTTTTCAATTGCTTCATCAAAACGTCTCAACATTCCTATTGCATATTCAGTATTTAAAACTGTTGGTTTATCAAAGACCGCTCTTTCTTTTATTACTTCTATCTTTAACTTTTCTACTTCAGAAATTTTTCCTTGTTTTTTTAACTCAGAATCTTTTTCTGATTTTAATAATTCAGAATCTTTTTCTAATTTTTCTATAATTTTATCAACATTATTCAATATTTCATTTAAAACTTCTACCGAAACTTTTTCTTGTAGCATTTTTGCATTATTTGTATTGTCCGCTGTAGCATAAGTGCTAACTCCACTGCCAAGAACTAAAGTTCCTGCAAGCACTGCTACCAATAATTTTTTATTAAATTTCATATTAATATGACAATGGAAACTTCCCTCAACGGGTGGAATTTGTCGCCCCCCCTTCAGCCTTTCAAATATATTTCAAATCCGTTTCCAAGCAATTTCTTGCCATTCCATTTACACCATCTACTCTTATTGCCCCACCAGAAATATTCCTACCGAAATACTCCTCGTTTTCTGCACAAAAAAATTTGAATTTTTTGTTAATATGTATACAAATTTTGGTTTGTCAAAAGTAGTTTTGCATATAACTATTTATATTGATATTTTTATTATACTATATGATTTTAGGTAATACAATATATCCTTAATATTTCAACAATTTTTCCTGTTTTTTCTCTACTGTTAAACAAAATCAGATTTTTGTTCTTTTTTAAAAACCAATACTAGCACTTTAATAAAAAATCGTAACTAAGCGAGTCATCTGGAGTAAATTGTGTCAAATTCAATCGAAGAAATTCGTTAAAAAATCTCATTGTCTGAGTGCGTAGCACGAGTTTGAGATTTTAGAATTTTGAGATTAGAATTTGCCAATTTACGTAAGCCAGACGATGCGTGTTACGACTTTTATTCTGTATGTTTGTGAAGCGACAAATTTTTTTGCATGTCAGTGAAACAAATCAGATTACTGCATTTGCTAAGAATATCGTCTGGAGAAAATAACCAAAAATCCAAGCGAAGTGACCCGTCAAAAATCTCACTCGTGAAAGCCGTAGGCGCACTTGAGATTTTATGGGCATGAGCGTGAGGATTTTTTTATTTTCGTAAGCAGATATTCGTGCAAAACAGTTTTCTGATTCGCCCTTAACTGAAGCAATCGCGGAAATCTGTTTACGTAAGCCAGACGAAGCGTGTTACGACTTTTATTCATTATCTTTGTGTTGCGATAAATTTTCTCGTCCATGTGTTCGTGCAAATCAGTTTACTGCTTTTTTCTAGAATCAATTGTAGCATACATAATAAAAGCTCGTAACTAAGCGAGTCATCTGGAGAAAATTGTGTCAAATTCAATCGAAGAAATTCGTTAAAAAATCTCATTGTCTGAGTGCGTAGCACGAGTTTGAGATTTTAGAATTTCGAGATTAGAATTTGCCAATTTTCGTAAGTCAGACGAGCGTGTTACGACTTTTATTCCGTATTTTTATGTAGCGACAAACAAAAATAGACCCTATCAAAGGGTCTATCATGAGTGTATTATTCGTGCAATTCCACTGTTTCTTCGTGGTATTTTGCTGGTAAGCTTGATTTTTCTTTGTTCATTCCTATGAAGAAGTTAACGTTAGCTTCTTTTGATAAAACTTCCAAGTTTTCTAGGAATTCTTCTAATTGTTGTTCTGTCATTTCAACGATTGAGTAAATTCCGTCTACGTAAATTGTTTCGATGTCGAAATCTTGTGACATTATTCCTGCCAAAAATCCATACAAACTTTCTGGACTTGAGATGTGGAATGTCGATGCATCTATAAGTCTTACTGAGTGATCAAGTGAGAATATGTGCTTGTCATCAGAGTCTATAAATATTATGTTACCGTTTTTGTTTTGTTTTTCGTCGTTGGCCTTATCGATCAACCATTTTGTTTTTCCGCTACCTTTAGGACCTACTACAAATTTAACCATTATTATCATCCTTTCTTAAACCATTTTAAAAAGTTTAATTTACTTTATATTATTATACCCATTCTTTTACTAAAATTATCACCTTGGAAAATATTTTCTCGTTCCATTTTTTCAATTATCATATCCTGTATTTTCCAGTGACTTGTATTCCAGTTGCAAAACACGGAAGTCTCTTCGGGCATTCTGCCGACTAGGCGTTGAATTAGGATATCCTTATCCAAATATTTCAAGAATTCGCAAACTTCATTCACGTAATCGTCCAGTGATTTGAGTTTAACTTTTCCTTCTTCGTACCACTTCGCAAGTATTGTGTGTTTGGGAATGTATAATGAATGGATTTTACATTCGTCAACTTTTAATACCGACAAAAGCTTCGCAGTTTCCCTGACATCGTCTATGTCATCCCACGGAAGTGCCAATATCACGTGTGTGCAAATTCTAAATCCGTATTCTTTTATCATCAAACAAGCACGAATGAAATCCGCGACTGTGTGTTGTCTGTTGATTATCTTCAAAGTTTTGTTGTTGGATGTTTGAAGTCCAAGCTCTATGATGATGTCGACGTTTTTTTCGTCTTGAAGTTGTTTCAATATCTCCAAATGCTCACGTGCTATGCAATCAGGTCTTGTGGATACGCTGACCGCAACGACATTTTCTACAACTGCTTCGTTGACGTATTGTCTGAACAATTCAAGCGGCATGTATGTGTTGGAGTAATTTTGAAAATACGATATGAATTTGTGGGCGTTGTATTTGTTTTCGATAGTTTGTTTGTCTTTTTCCAATTGTTCACGAATTGAAAGGTGTTTTTCTTTGTTTTCGAAGCTTCCACCTTCTTCGTGACAATAAATGCAACCACCATGCCCCAACCTTCCATCTCTGTTGGGACAAGTCAAATCCAGTTTTATGGGAAGTTTGTAGACTTTTTCTCCGTAATGTTCTTTTAGATATTTGCTGTAAATGTTATATCTATCAGTCATTTAGGTTGTCTCGTACGTAATCCAAGACTTCTTGTGGATTTTCGTCTGGTTTTACTTTTCTGAATTCTTTGACCAAGTTCATATCCTTGTCAAATACAAACGTGCTTCTTTCTGTTTTGGTAACTTCTTTGCCGAACATTGTGCCCTTGTAAACGCAACCAAAATTGTTCAAGAATATTCTTTCTGGGTCGGATATCAATTCTTGTTTTAGTCCTTGTTTTTTTCTGAAATTTTCGTGTGTCTTTTCTGTGTCCTTGCTTATTCCCACAACTTCTGTGTTCAGCTTTTGAAATTCGTCGTAAATTTCGGAAAATCCGTCCGCTTCTATTGTGCATCCACTTGTGTTATCTTTTGGATAGATGTATACTACCAAGTTTTTGCCCTTGTATTTGTCATAATATTCTTCATTCAAAAATTCTTTTAAATTATTCATAATCCCTCAACTCAAATAGTTCTTCTAAAAATCTCGCCATTCCGTCTTCTTCGTTTGTGTATTGTGTTATGATGTCTGCGTTTTGTTTCAAAATATCGTCGGAGTTTTTCATCGCAACTCCAAGTCCACTGTTCACAACCATTTCCAAATCGTTGTGCGCATCGCCAATAGCAACCACTTCATCACTTGTTATTCCAAAATGTTTAAGCACATGAATTGCCCTTTTGTATTTGTCCGTGTTAACGTTTTGCACTTCGAGCATTCTGATGTTTTTGGAAAAATACTTCGTGTGAATGTGATATGTCACGTTAGAATTAGCCTTGATATGATCAACAATATCGTAAATACGGTCTTTACTTGCTATCATAATCATACTTACACAATCATCTATCGGCAAATTCCTCTCAGACAATGTCATGATTTCACCAATATCCCCAACACTATCCTCAAAATTCTTCTTATCTTCTTCATCTTGGATGAGAAGTGCGCATTTGTTTTCCACAAAAAAATACGGTCTTATCCCATACTCCTCTGATAGAGTGCTAAGCTCATCCACCACATTGGATTCTAACTTCAAATCCTCATCCGTTGCAATATTGGAGCTACTGTGAATAATAGCTCCATTATTTGCAAGGATTATTTTGTCAAAATCTAATTTTTCGGTTAATTGCTTAGCTCTGGATAGACCTCTTCCTGTCGCAATAATAATCTTTATGCCGTTGTCATAAAGTTTTTGTAAAATTTGATTACTGAAATCAGTAATTTTTTTATCATCTGTCAGAAGAGTTCCGTCCAGATCAATCATAACAGCCTTAAAATTATTCTTCATCTTCTCCTTCAAAATCTACGAAAAGAGATTCGAATGTTTCTTTTGCTTTTTCGTATTCAGCATCGTCTTCGATAACATCTAAGTTAGCTTCTTCTTCGTTGATTTCTTCGTATTTGTAAATCATAATTTCGTTGTCATCTTCAGATACAAGTGCGATGTAATCACTGTCGTAGCCTTCAACTTCGAATACTCCAAGGATTCCGCATTCGATTTCGCCGCCATCTTCTAATGTTAGTACGATTGTATCTAACTCTTCTTCATCATACATTTCTTCGTTTAATTCTTCATTTTCTAAATTTCTTTCGTCACTCATTTTTATCCTCCATTTTATAATGATTCTACTAATTTCTTCAAGAATTCGTACACCCTAGCTGTAGATTCCAAATCCAAAGTTTCTTTTGGTGTGTGAACTCCCGTCATATCTGGGCCGATGGAAATCATGTCCATGTCCGGATATTTCTTTGAAAATACTGCACATTCAAGACCTGCGTGAATAACATTCACTTGCATATCTTTTCCTGTGACTTCCTTATAAACTTTCAAACATTTGTCTCTTAGTTCGCTATCTTCACGGTATTCCCAAGGTTCGTAGAATCCTTCAGATTTAACTATTCCATTGTTTGATTTTGTTGTATTTGTAATCAAATCTTCAACTTCTTTTATTTTATCCAAAACTGAGGATCTGATTGATACCATAAACACAAATTTGTTATCTTCTGTTTTTGCTATTGATTGGTTAAGAGAAGTTTCCACCAAATCGGCGTTTCCTTTTACCATGTCCACAACTCCGTTTGGAATTGTTGTTAGGAAATTCAAGATGTGTTCAGTAGATTGTTCGTCCATTGGAGTTTTTTCATCTACTTGTTCAAACTTAAATTCCATCTTTTCTTCGACTTGTTTGAAACCATCAACGTTTAGTTCTTCGTCTTTGATTTCGTCTTCACTTGCAATTATAAGTTCACAATTTCTTGGGATTGCGTTGTGTTTTGTACCACCATTTAATGATACAATTCTCAAATTGTGACGTGTCGATAATTCTTTTAGGATTTTAACTGTGGATTCGATCGCATTAAGGTGATTTTTGTTGATATCTTGACCACTGTGACCACCTCTGAAACCATTGATTGCTATCCTGTAGAAATATTTTCCAAAATCTTCACGTTTGATTGCAAATTCAGAATTCAAAGTATTGCCACCAGCGCAACCACAAGTCATGATTCCTTCTTCTTCACTGTCAACGTTGATAAGGTATTTGCCTTTTAAGAAATCTTCGCTTACGGCATTCGCACCGATAAGTCCAACTTCTTCGTTTGTCGTAATCATCAATTCCAAATCAGGATGTGACAAGTTTTCATCTTGCAAAATAGCAAATCCCATTGCGATTGCTATTCCATTGTCAGCTCCAAGTGTTGTCTTGTTGGCAGTTAACTTGCCATCTTTTTCGATAAATTCTATCGGATCTTTGGTGAAATCATGATCGCTGTCATCTTCTTTTTCGCAAACCATGTCCATGTGACCTTGCAAAATAACTCCTGGATGACCTTTTTTATCTTCTGTTGCAGGCTTTCTGATTACGATGTTTAATTCGTCGTCAACATCGTATTCTAGACCTAGTTGTTTTGCTTTATTTACTAAGTATTCGTTAATTCTTTTTTGGTCAAATGAACAACGAGGAACATTCGACAATTCTCTGAAATTTTCTAATACTATATTTTTCATTTAATTACACCTCAAGACTTATATACCCATTATGAAATCAAAAACCACAAATTTTATGCATTAATTATATAGATTTTGTTACTCTGTCTGCGATGATTTTTTTCCTATCAGGGGCAAATTCTTCGAGATAATCACTTTCTGAAAGTACGTCTACGATTATTTCGTAAATTTTATTCGCATCAATTTTTTTGTCGATTTTTTCTTTGATTAGCTCAAACTGTTTTTTTCTGTCAGTGTAGAACGGCTTCACATCAGGATTGTAAGAATTTATCGCAGTATCAAGTGTGTTGTAGAATAAGCTTGTTCCCGAATCATAAATCGGAGCCATTCCTCTAACTTCAAGCGTTTCAACATCTCTTATGAATCCAAAATTATTAAAATGTCTGTCTTCGTTGAAAATTATATAATCAAGAAATAGCATGTCATCGATTCTGTTTTTCGCATCATTAACTCCTAGTTTTTCCAATTCTTCAATCACGAAATCATACATTGAAATATGATTAGGTTTTTGAACATTTTGAACAATCGCATTAACTGGAATGAGTTCAGTGTTTTCATCGATGAAATTCTCACAAACAGAACAAGTCTTGTCACCAATATTTTTTATTTCGTATTTAATGTGATTGATTCCTAGAATTTGTGAGATTTCATAGGCGATTTTTTCGTTGAAAGCTTCTTGATAGAATGGTTTTGATGAGCCTTTAACGAGAATTCTCTTGTCTTCATTTAACATCCATGCTTTTTTAAGCCAACCATCTGATGTGTTGTTCGGAGTTTTTAGTGAAAAAGAACTTTCGGATTTGCCAAACATAAAAAGTCCCATATCTTGTGAGAAATCATTTTGGAAAAAGTTGATGTCTTTCCATTCTACGCTGTCGTTTTTTTCTTTTATCCAATATTGATCCGAAAGAGATAGTCCGAAATACGCCAAGCTAAGTTCGTAAAGCGATTTGCCTTGAATGTTTTTCAAAATAATGTCCTTGTCCTGTCTGGTATCTGGAATTCTTCTACCTTTTAGAAAATGCTCGAAGCTACTTTTTTCGATTATATTTTTCTTATTGTTGTATTTAACTTGCACCGGTCTGTATTTTGGATTGTATATTTCTATGATTTTTATGATTTTGTTGTGAATCATTTCAAACGAAAACACCGGCGTGTTTTTATTGTAGATTACATATTCCATTCTATCCCCTCCTTATATAATGTATTTAGGTTGTTAAAGGTAACCTATAACCCTTTATCGACTAAGTATTATTCAGTTTTACTGTATAATATTGTTATTAGATAGAGTGTACTCGTCCCCTCCTTGAGATTTAA
>NZ_JBRFJE010000032.1:0-7902 GCF_052932165.1 Finegoldia sp. P3-F-LR
TTCTCGCCAGTAGACTTTATAAATATCTTCACTGACTTTGACCTTTTGTCCGTTGATATAAAGGTAATATTTTTTTGGCATATATGCTTCCTCCATTTCTTTTTGTCTGCGTTTTAAAACAAAAAAAGGAGGACTCCTGCACCTTGGCATAAGAAGTCCTCTAAAACGAAAGAAACTTGTTCTTCCTTTAATTATATTTAATTGTTTAGACGAGCATATGGAAAGACAAACAGCTATAAAGCTTATAGGAAAAAGGACTATTTTTATTGTGGTTTATTCTTTCAAATAAATATATAGACTTTTCCATTTCTATCCCTCCATTTTATAGCTAACTATTTTCCATAAATTAAGTCCTTCTAATGTTTCAAATTCTAAACACCTAATAAGAAATTTTACGCTTGAACTTTTTCTTTCCCCATTTTATTCAGTTCCGCAATCATCATGAAAACGCCAACAACAATCATAATGAAATCAACAAGTGGCTGTGTAAACCAAACAGCTTTTACTCCAAATATCATTGGCAATAAAATCATGGCAGGAACAAACAAAAACAGTTGTCTAAGCATTACGATTATCCCAGCTTTCTTTCCGTTTCCGATTGATTGGAAGAAAGTAACAGTCATAACCATTACTCCATACAAAATAAATACGGAATAGAACAATCTAAAGTTTCCAACACCCTGTGCAATGATGTTTGCTTCTACACCGAATAAAGATAGTATTTGACTTGAAAGCAATAAAGACGGAATCCAAAAGATTGCTGCAAGAACTAAACCGCCAATAGAAAAGACCTTCATAGCCTGTCTTACTCTGTCATACTGCTTTGCTCCAAAGTTTGTTCCAACAACAGGTTGTAAGCCTTGACTCATTCCCCAAAGAGGAATAAATGAAAAGGCATATACACGAAGTGATGCCGCCATCAAAATTCCATTGGTATCTCCGCCATACTTAAATGCCATTTTATAGAGCATAGTCTGTTGAATCATAAACAAAAGCTGCATCATCATAGCGGATGAACCGACAGAAAACATTTCTTTTTTAATTTCCGCATCAGACTTTATCTTATGGATTTTAACAACTTTACTCTTTTTCAAGAAATAATGTAGTGTTGCCACTGCCTGAACAAATTGTGCTGTGATGGTTGCAAGGGCAGCACCTTCAATCGCATATTCACCCATAACTGTCATTAAAATCGGATCAAGAATGATATTCAGTAATGCTCCAAGTCCCATAATCGTCATAGCTTTTTTCATCAGTCCTTCGCCACGCATAACCATGTTTGCGGACTGTGTGAAGTTTACAAATAGAGAACCTATAAAAATTACTCTAAGGTATCTAATACCATAGGCTTTGATTTCACCCGTTGCACCGACCATATCTAAAAAATGCGGAGCAAGAAGTATTCCTCCAACTGTAATAATTACAGAGAAGAAAATCACCCAATAGATTAGGTTACCCATAATTTTATCTACAGTTTTTTGATCCCCTTTACCGATTGCTCTTGAAAGTACAGATGCAGAACCTACACCAAGTAAAGTTGAAACACCGCTGTTGAAAAAGGTAAGTGGCATTGCGACACCACAGGCAGTCATTGCTGTCTGTCCTATAATTTTCCCTGCAAATATTCCGTCCATTAACGGATACAGACCGATAACAATCATTCCGATAACTGCCGGAATAGATAACTGAAAGAGTAAATCTATCGGTCTTTTTGTTAATAATTGTTCTTTCATATCTTGTTTCATTGCCTTCTCCTCTCTTAGACCAATTTTTATATAATTTTTAGTCCTTTATTTTTTTCTTGGAGCTCTACCATATTTTTATAAATCCCATTTAAAGCAATTAGCTCATTATGGGTTCCTTGTTCTGCAATATTCCCTTCCTTGATTACAATAATACTATCGGCATCTCTAATAGTATTTAATCTATGGGCGATAACTAATAATGTTTTATTCTTTACCAATTCACTGATTGCTTCCTGTATATAGCTTTCATTGTCCACATCAACACTTGCTGTTGCCTCGTCAAGAATTACAATAGGAGCATCTTTTAATATGCAGCGAGCAATAGAAATTCTTTGCTTTTCACCACCGGATAGAGTTGCTCCTCCTTCTCCAATCATTGTGTCAAATCCATCAGGAAGTGCCATAATGAAGTCATAGCATCTTGCTTTTTTTGCGGCTTCTATAACTTCTTCTTTCGTCGCATTTTCTTTCCCCATGGCAATATTATTAAAAATCGTATCTTGGAATAAATACACTCTTTGGAAAACCATACTAATTTCCGACATCAATTCAGATAGTGAAACATCCTTTATATTCACTCCTCTAATCAAAATTTCACCGGAGTCTACATCCCAAAATCTCGCTAAAAGGTTGGCTACTGTAGATTTTCCTCCACCAGATGGTCCAACTAAAGCTGTCATTGTATTCTTTTTCATTTCAAAATTCATATCATGCAAAACCTCTTTTTCTCCATAAGAAAATTTCACATGATTAAAACTAATTTCCGGCTCACCAAACCTAGCCTTTAAGATATGTTTTTTACCTGTATCCTGTAGTTCTGTCTCGTTTAATAATTCTTCAATACGATCTAAAGCAGCATTCATAACTGTTAGCCTACTTGCTTCTCCATAAAGAGTTTTTAATGGACTAAATAAGTCAAATACAAATAGTATCAGTCCTAACACATAAGGAAGTTTCAACATTCCTTGTAAATGAAGATACAAAGCAAGTGCCAAAATAAATGTAATTCCGATACCATAAATGATGTTCAATCCGCTTGTCCAAGGTGTCATCTTCTTTTCAAACTTTATAGAAGTGTCTCTTGATGAAGCAAAGCTGTCTGTAAGAGCCTTTGAATTGTCTCCTAAAAGGTTATAGCTTTTGATTACACTAATTCCTTCTGCAAATGATAAAACTGCATCTGTTAGTTTTTCACTCTGTTCTTGTCTAATAGCCGCTTCCGATAAAGACATCTTATTCATGCTATTTGCAAGCAGTGTTGCAACCAGTGTTACACACACAGCAATCAGTCCAATTCTGTAATCTAAAACAAACATGAATACTGTTAGTACAAGTGTTGATAATACATAGCTCATCATATTGGCAATCGTACTCATGGAAACTTCTTCAATAAAAGCCATGTCCGAACTTAAAACAGAATTTATTTTTCCTAAATTACCTGCTGTAAAATATCCCATAGGAAGTTTTCTAAGGTGATTTCCAAGCTCCATCCTTTTGTCTGCAAAAATCAGAAAGCCGGCTGCACTTTGCAATTTATCGCTTAAGAAATGAACCACCGCTTGTAATAAAACCACTAAAACAAGTCCTATTCCTACATATAGAAAAGTTTTGGAGGTATTCGTTTTTTCATAAAATCCTATCAAAACGGTAAATGCAATAAATATAGGCATTTTACTTAATATGGATTCAACGAAGGCAAAAACAAATGCCCCTTTAATTCTATTTTTATACTTTCCTGACAAGTTTAAAATTCTTGATATTAGCTTAAACATTCATTTCACCTGCCTTTCTATCAATTTTCCATTCCTTACTAAATATTGTCGCATTCCATAATTTACGATACTCTGCTGATGATTCTAACAAGTCCTTATGTTTTCCATTTGCAACTAAACGACCATGATTCATTACCAATATTTGGTCTGCATCTACAATTGCCGGAAGTTTATGAGCAATTACAATCAATGTTTTACCTTTTACAAGTTCAGCAATCGCAGCTTCCATCTTTTCTTCATTTTCAGGATCTGCATAGGCTGTTGCCTCATCAAGTACAACAATCGGTGCATTTTTTAAGATAGCTCTTGCAAGGGATATTCTTTGTCTCTCTCCACCTGATAACATCTTTCCTGCCTCGCCAGCCAAAGAGTAAATACCATTTGGGAGCTTATCTAAAAATTCCATACACTGAGCTTTCTTTGCAGCTTCTATCACTTCTTCATCGGTAGCTGACAAATTTCCGATACGAATATTTTCTAAGAGTGAAGTATTAAATAAATATTGGTCTTGAGATACATAAGAAATCTCTTTATTCAGTGCCTTAAGACTCATATCCTGTAAATTTTGTCCTCCAATGCTAATGCTTCCCTCTAAAACATCATAGTAATGAATTAAGAGTTTCGCTAAAGTGCTTTTACCTGAGCCTGATTCTCCAACAATGGCTGTCTTTTCTCCAACTTTTGCTGTAAAGCTCACATTATGAATCACATTTTTAATGTATGTTTCAGGTTGTCCATTCTCTCCCATCTTGCTTAGTTGATAACCAAATGTAACATTGTCATAGGAAATAGTATGATCTATACCTTTAAACCTGTTTTCACCTTGTTTTAATGGTTCTATATTTAAAGCATCTTCCAATGCAGATATTTTATAATTAAGCTGTGGCATTGTTGGTAAAAATCCCAAAGCCTTTAAGAGTGGTAAGCCAATACTCAAAGATAGGCATAAAACCAATATCAAATCAGAAAGACTAACATAGCCCATGTAAGCAAAGTAACCGCCAAGCGGCAATGTTAATATAATCGTGCATGGGAGCAAGGCACTATATAATGCCATCCATGGCCATGCAGTCTTATACCAAGCGAGTGCATAATCTCTATAATCTCCAACATCTTTAGAAAATCTTTGATATGATTCCGCTTGCTTGTTAAACACTTTTACTACTTCCATACCATTCACATATTCAATAATGGTATTATTCATTTTTCCACTCGCCATATAATATGGTCCCATTTTTTTCATTCCTGCGGAATACATAATCATCATAGCGACAATGCTTAGTGGAATGGATGCCAAAGACATAAGTGCCAGTCTCCAGTCAACGAAAAACATTGCAATATATACCATTACAGGCACAATTAAATTGGCAATTCCTTCAGGCAATGAGTGTGCCAAAAGAACTTCCAAACTACCAATATCATCTACAAACATCTTTTTAATAGCACCTGTTCCCTTTTCTTCAATAGCTCCTAAGGGAAGATTCTCCATCTTTTTTTGTAGAGATGTTCTAAGTCCAAATAATGTGTTATATGCTGCCTTATGGGACATATTAAGAGCCAAACCACCTAATAATGCTTGCAAAACCAAACATATCAAAATACCGGCAAGCAAAATAACTAACCTTTTGAATTCCAAATTTTGTCCTAAAATCAAAGGATTTATAATCTGATAAGCAAATAGAAATGGCACAACTCCCATAATGACACTTAATAGCATAATAAAACTCGCTAAATGTATTGTTTTCTTATGCGAACCAGCATACTCAAAAACCTTATTTAACATCATTCTCCTCCTTAATCAAAGATTTTTTATTATCCATAAAATCCATAATCACTTGTTCATTTCCTTTTACAGATATTTTTTTATAATTTTCTCTACCAATCATTAAAACAGAATGGCAAGTTTTGAATAGTAGTTCCAAGTCATGCGTAATAATGATAAATGGAACTTCCTCTGATTTTTCTGTAATTAAATCAGATATAATACTCATACTTCTATAATCAAGTCCAGAGGTCGGTTCATCTAAAACTATCACTTTTCGATTGGATAAAAACGAAGTAATAATCGCAAGTCTTTGTTTTTGACCACCAGACAGTTTTTGTGGGTGGCTTACTTTCTTATGCCACAACTTTGTTTTCTTTAAGTAATCTCGTATTTCTTCTAAATCACTTTCCGTATTCTTTTCTTTACAAAATATCAGCTCATTTTCCACAGTGTCTAAAAAAATCTGAGCATCAACATCTTGCAAAACTAAATAAGAATTTTTCAATCGTTCCTTCTTGTTCTTTCCATAATTCACATCTAATCTTTTTTCTGAAAGCCCACACAAAGAATTTGCTAATGTTGTTTTCCCAATTCCATTAGAACCAATAATTCCCATGATTTCTTTTTCTTTAATGTCAAAAGTCAAATCTTTTATCAAAGTTCTTTTCCCTTGGTGAATATTTGCATTGTCGACTTTTATATAGCTTCTGGTTTTTAATGGCTCTTTTTCCGACACAAGTTCTTTTTCATTTAATGTTCTTAATTCCAGTTCTTTACACTTCCGGTTATCGAGTTCACCTTTTTTAAAAATATTTTCTACCGTTCCATCTTTCATATAGACAAGACGATCAAAAATATTTTTAAGGTAATACAATCTATGTTCAGCTATTACAATTGTCTTGCCAATCGCTTTTAACTTAACAAGTATGTTTTCAAATTTCCTTATACTGTCATAATCAAGGCTACTTGAAGGTTCATCGAAAAAGATAATGTCTGTATCATAAATAAGTGTTCCTGCTATCGCCACCTTTTGTCTTTCTCCACCAGACAATTCAAAGATAGATTTTTTTCTTATATGACCTATCTCCAGTAAATTTAATGCTTTATCTACCTTTTCTTTTAATAAGTTCCCATCTAACCCAAGATTTTCTCCTACCAAAGCAACTTCATCTTCAACCACATCGCAAAAGAACTGATCCTTGGGATTTTGAAATACATTTCCTATATATTTTGCAAGTTCACCTTTCTGATACGAAGAAATTTCTTTTCCCAAAAGCTCAACATTACCTTCTAAATTTCCTTCGTAAAAATATGGAATGAGTCCATTTAGAAGTCTTAAAAATGTTGTTTTCCCACATCCTGAAAGACCTGTTAATACAACTATCTCTCCTTTTTTTACAGACAGTTTTAAGTCTTTTAGTACTAAGTCCTCTCCGTATGAAAATTTGCGTATATTTGCTTCTAACATATTTTCCATACACTCACCAAAACCAAAATTATTCCAATCATTAACATTACAATATCGATAAAAGTAAATTTTACATCATGAAAACTTGTTTTTTTACCATCATATTCAATGCCTTTTGATATGATTGAACAAGTTAAGGTATCGCTTATATCTATGCACTTATACATAAGAGGAACAAAATATAATTCAAATGTTTTAATTGGTTTGAAAATACTTGCTTTAAATCCTCTAATTTTCATGCCATTGTTTATTTCCTTCATCCTAATAGAAATTTCCGGAATAAAACGAAAAAACAGTGTGATTCCTATACCTATTCCACCATCAATACCAATTTTTCTAAATGCAGCAATTAGATGCGAAGAACTATATGAAGACAGCACTTTTCCCAAAATGAAAAGTGGAGCAAATTTCAACACTATAAGTAGCATTGTATATATAGAACCAACCAAAACATTTCCTAAGTGGGGTTTCAGCAAATAAATAAGCCCCCATACTATAAGCAATGAACATATCGTTCTAAATGCCTTTCTTATAGAAAATAAGAATAGTAGTCCTAAGACAAAAATAAGGGAAAATAAATATTGTGATTGCTCTCCAACAGTTAGAATAACTGAAAATAGTAAAATCAACCCAACTATAGTAAGTGGGTTGATTTTATCTAATAGTTGGTACCCTTCTATATAGTTTTTTTCACCTTTACAAAACACTTTTTTTCTTCCTGTTGCTAAAGAATTTGTTGTAAATATATGTTCCAAAATTAGCACCAATAATTGATGCAACGATTGCGATCACTACGCAAATTGCAATGTTTTTAGGGGTGTAAAAATTATAAAGAAATGTTGCATAGTCTGTTGTAAACATCTTAGGGAATTGTTTTGTAAGACCTTCTACTCCAAATACGAATGTGAAATACATCGCATGAAGCGAATATATAAACATACCAGCACCAAAACCAAGTCCTACTTTCATATTATTGCCTGAGTAATTTTCCTTTTTACCAATCACAAGCTCTGCTAATATTCCTGCAATTGCACAAACTACTATTACAGGCCACATTCCCATAAGAGCATAGAACACGCCGAGTAATAAGAAATATAAGAATGCTGTTCCTCTTTGTGCGACTTGTTTACACATTATTACAAAAACTGGTGC
>NZ_JBRFJE010000033.1:0-6942 GCF_052932165.1 Finegoldia sp. P3-F-LR
CAAACCAGCTAAGAACTTACCAAAAGCAGGTATTGAATCAGAAGCTATGATGATGGCTGCTGCAGCTTTATCTACTTTGGGTGGATTGTATGTTTCAAAGAAGAAAAAAGAAGATGAAGAATAAATTCTAGACCTTCTAAACAAGACAAACCAGCTAAGAACTTACCAAAAGCAGGTATTGAATCAGAAGCTATGATGATGGCTGCTGCAGCTTTATCTACTTTGGGTGGATTGTATGTTTCAAAGAAGAAAAAAGAAGATGAAGAATAAATTATAGATTTTAATTCTGTAGTTTATTGAGATGAAAATACCCGATCGTACGATCGGGTATTTTTATGTGCAAGAATATTTGATTTTCAAAACCACAACAAAAAAAGAGCCATGTTACAGGCTCGCGTTGCTTCGTTGAAGGTATTTTTTAAATTTTGTGAGTTCTTCTTGGTTATTGATTTGAATCCATTTGTGTGAGTAGTGTTTTTTCATGTTTGCGTAGTTTTCGTGTTTTTCTTTGCTGCGGCCGTCTATGAGTATCCATTTTATGAATTCAAAGTCAAGTTTTTCGGGGCAATTGTCAGCCATGCTTTCTCTGGTTTTGCCACGGTATTTGAAGTAGCGTTTGATGGCTCTTAGTAGACAATTGAATCTGTTGAAATTAAGAAAAACTATGATGTCAGAGAGTGCTAGTCTTTCTGTTTTCTTTAATTTGTCGTAGTTTCCATCTATTACCCAATCGTCTTGTTTCATAAAATTTTCTACTATGTTAATCGCTTCGTCAAGGTCTCGTTCTTGCCAATTTTCTGTGAGATTTACTTGATCGAGGTGAAGCAATGGAATATCGTATGTTTGTGATATGTCTTGTGCCAATGTTGATTTGCCAGAGGCTGAATATCCGATTACTGAAATTTTCACGTTTTTCTCCTTATTTTAATATGATCATCTTCTATTATTATATATAATAGTGGGGCTAATGTCACGTTACTATTTTTGCATTTGATGGTATAATGTATGTAGTGATTTTTTGCGGATTTTTATGTGTATAAAAGTCTTAATATATGTTAAAATAATAATTGTTAATTAGGAGATGATAAGATGAAGAGATTGATACCTATTGCGATTTTGGTTTTGGTGTTGACGACGGGTTGTTTGAGAAAACCAGAACACTACGAATCGATGAGAAATACGGAAGTAGCAGAGTCTGCGGAAAATGAGTCTACGGAACAAACTAAGCCTGAGGATTCAAAACCAGAAGAAACTGCAGAAAAGCCTTCTGAAGAAAACAACGATTCTAACAAACCAGAAGAATCTACTGAAAAGAAGACTATGAAGGTTACGACTGATGTTTTGAATATGAGAAGTGAAGCTAGTACGAATTCTGATGTTGTGACTAAGCTTAAGAAGAACGATGAGCTTAAGGTTATCGAAGAAACTAAGGATAGCGATGGTGCTACTTGGGTTAAGGTTGATTTTAATGGTCAAGTAGGTTTTGTTTCTAAGGAATTTTTGGGTGAGTAAATGATTGATATTAATAGCAAGATAATGGCGGACATGAAGAATGGTTCGAGCAATATGGATCAGGCTATTGCGACTGCAATTGAATATGCGAGACTTGGTTACAAGAAGGTTGTGAGTGCGTCGGAGATTTCCACTACGGGTAGGGTTCTGACTGCTGATGAAAAGCAACTTCTTATCGACAGGATTAATGATGAGCTTGATTACCAAAAGATTGATTTTCAGGTGTTGTCGGGCAATTTGATGAGCTGCGATCCTAAGATGATGGAATATTTTCACAATGATTTGATTAGTTCGATTAATTATTCCAGATATATTTTGCTTGAGCTTCCAAGTACAACTGAATACAAGGATTTGAATAAGTTTATCTACGATATCCAAATCAAAGGTTTTGTTCCGATTATCGTTCATCCGGAAAGGTGCAAATACGTCCAAGAAAATCCAGATTATTTGATTTCTTTGAAGGAAAGGGACTGTTTGGTGCAATTGGATATGAGTTCTGTGGTTAAGCCGAAGTCTAGCAGGTTGTTTAAGACTGCTAAGGAGTTGTTGGATAGACAAATGGTGGATGTTGTGGCTACGGAATCTGAAAATGCATATGAGGCAGAATATATTAGAGATGGGATTAAATCTCTTCATAAGATTATAGATTCGGATTATTTTGATTTGATTATGAGACTTAATCCACAACTTATCGTGGAAGATGAGAGAATAGACAGGATTCCTGTGTTAGAGAAGAAGAGCGGCGGGGTTTTGTCGAAGATTTTTGGTAAGAGGAGATAAGATGAGAGATAACTTATTTGTAAGAACTTTGAGAAATAGATTTGTGCCTATTGTTATGGTGGCACTTTTGTTCGGGATTGCGATGATTTGCTACGATGTTATGTGGGTGAGACCTGTGTACAGTGTGGATTCCAAGGTTGTGGTGAGTGCGAAAAGTGGCAACACTTCTACTACTCAAATAGAAACTGTGAAGTCTTTTGTTAAGTCTAGAATGGTGTTGACTGAAGTGAAGCAAAACTTGAAGTTGAGATCAAATGTTGAAGATTTGGGAAAGAAAACTAGCATTTCAGATGAAAATTCAAAGATTGTTAGTATAAATGTTGAGGATACTGTTATTCAACGTGCAAGAGATATTGCGGATGAATTGGCAGATATCACTGTGAAGAACGATGCAGATGAATACAGTGTTAAGGTGTTGGAATATTCTTCTGCTCCATTACAAGCTGTGTCTCCAAATTTGGTTAAGGACACTTTATTGGCATATGCTGTCGGATTTTTTATTTCACTGATAGCTTTTATGGTGAGGGAATCTCACGATGATGTCATGAGAGTGGGCACTAATGTTGAAGATTTGGGAGTAAATGTTATTGGGGATATTCCTTATGTTGATGAAAGGGGTGCGATGATAGATGAAGGATAAGACTTTGTTTAATGAACAATACAAATATCTAAGAACTAATGTGAAGTTCGCAGGGGCAAATATTAAGTCTATCGTGGTTACTTCGGGATTTTTTGGAGAAGGTAAGACTTCTGTGGCTGCTAACTTGGCGAAGAGCTTTGCGTTGTCCAATCACAAGGTTGTTATTGTGGATATGGATTTGAGAAGACCAAGTTTGAGAAATTTCTACGATATTGACACTGAAATCGGCGTTACAAATGTCGTTGTAAATAAGATGGACTACAATCTTGCGATAAGTCACGACGAATCGATATGGGATTTGGATATTATTCACGCTGGAGCTATTCCACCAAACGCAAATGAGATTATTTCAAGTGAAGCTATGAAGAATTTCATCCGTATTTTGGAAGATAACTACGATTATGTGATTATCGATACTCCACCAATCGAAGCTTATTCTGATGCTGTTGCGTTATCAGCGATTTGCGATGCGACTTTGTTGGTGTACAAGGTTGGAGAAACTAAGAAGAGCGACATCGAAAAATCAATCGATTCAATTAGAAATGTCAACGGCAATTTGATAGGACTTGTACGTATTAATGAAAAGTAATTATAGGCTGACTGATTTTACACGAATCAGTTGGCTTATTTTTTATAGAGAGGTAAATTATGATTGAAAACTTACGAGAAAAATCTCAAACGGTTTTGTTGAAGCCTTCTATAAGGGTTTTGTATCTGAGAAAACTACGAGATTCTGTGAAAAATCACAGGGAAGAGATAATCTCAGCTTTGAAGGAAGATATCGGAAAAAGCGAATACGAAGCTTTTATGACAGAGTATGCAACTGTGATGCAGGAGCTTAATTTCTTCATTAATAACACTGTAAAACTTGCACAAGCTAAGAATACTTCTTTTGATTTGCTGACTTTTCCAAACAAAACGGAAATCAGAAACAGAGCTTTCGGGGTATGTTTGATTATTAGTCCGTGGAATTATCCTTTTAATTTGAGTATGATTCCTGTGATTGATGCCATTGCCGCTGGAAATAGTGTTTATTTGATGATGAGTAGAAAAAATCCTAAGATTAGGGAACTTATGAAAGAGGTTTTGAAGCCTGTGGAGGATGTAGTTCATCTTGAAAATGACAAAAGCTACGATGAGGTGTTGGAAGAAGAGTTTGACTTCTATTTCTTCACTGGTAGCAAAAACAGAGGACGAGCTGTGTATAAAAAAGCGGCTGAGAATTTGAAGCCTTGTGTGTTGGAGTTGGGTGGCAAAAGTCCTTGTATTGTGGACAAGGATGTCGATTTACAAGATACAGCGAAGAAGATTTGCTGGGCGAAGTTCACAAATTCTGGACAAACTTGTGTGGCTGTTGATTATTTGGTGGTTGAAGAAAGCATCAAAGATAGGCTTATGCATTATATACTGAAGGAGATTGATGAGAATTATTCTGATATTTCAGAGATGTCTAGGATAAAAACGAAGGCAAAATACGATGAGTTCAGAAAAATTATGATGGATAGAACGGACAGAATCGGTGGGAAATACCACGATGATGAGATGATTATTGAACCGTGTGTGTTCACTGATGCGACTTTTAATGATGAGATAATGAAAGACGAGATATTTGGGCCTTTACTTCCTGTGATTTCATACACTGATATTGATGCGATGTTGATGCATATAAGAAGAATGGACAATCCGTTGGCTTTTTATGTGTTCACTAAGGACAAGAAATTGTGCGATTATATCACTAATTCTGTGGGATTTGGCGGAGGATGTATCAATGATTGTATGATGCACATCTCCAACAACAAGGCGCCTTTCGGTGGATTTGGGAATAGTGGACTTGGACATTACCATGGGAAATGGGGATTTGACACTTTTTCACACAAACAATCGATCTATGTTTCCAGAAAAGTCGACAATCCATTTAGATTCAAACCATTTACAGCCAAGAAGCTTAATTTAATGAAAAAATTCCTCGGCTAATTAAGACGAATACTACAAGATAAACCAATGAAATCAATGGGATTGAGATGGTAAATTTCTTCTTGTATAGTTTGTGTTTGAAGATTATCATGGAGCTCATTGCTCCGATGAAGCCTGCGAGTATACACAAGAGTATCAGAACATTTTCAGAAATTCGGTATTTGTTGTGAATGGCTTTCCTTTTATCTATAAGGAAGGCTAGGAAAGTTATTAAATTGATTATTAAAAAATATATACTAAACATTACATCACCCAAAATTATTGTACCATAAGGAGAGATATGAGATTAGATAGAATGCTTAGCGAGATGAAGATCGCGACAAGAAAAGAGATAAAACAAATGGTGAAAAAGGGGATTATCACGGTGAATGATGTGACTGTGAAGAAGTCTTCTGAGCATATAGATGAAAATAACGACGTGGTGAAAATCTACGATGAAGTTATTGAGTACAGAAAGTATTTGTATTTCGTGATGAACAAGAGAAAAGGTGTGACGAGTCATTCGAAAGATCCTATGCACAAGACTGTGATTGACGATATGGGAGAACTTTGTGTGTTTGATTTGAATCCAGTAGGAAGGTTGGATTTGGATACGACAGGGCTTTTGATTATAACGAATGATGGAAAATTTGCACACAATTTGATATCTCCGAAAAAAGATGTGTCCAAGAAGTACAAGGTTACTTTGAGAGATAAGGTTGATGAGAAATATAACGACACGTTTGAAAAAGGTATAAAGTTGATGCCGGAGGATATCATAACGAAACCTGCTACGATGGAAATTATCGACGATTATAATTGCTACCTTACTATAAAGGAAGGCAAATACCACCAAGTTAAAAGAATGTTCGAAAAAGTTGGCAATGAAGTTGTTGAACTTCAAAGAGTTCAAATAGGAAGCTTTAAGTTGCCAGAGGACTTGGAAGAAGGAGATTTCAGAGAACTTACTGATGAAGAACTCAAAATACTTGGATTGGAAGAATAATAAAGAAAAAATCTCAATTTAACTTAAAAGTTGAATTGAGATTTTATTTTGTGCGTCTTTTTTTGAGTACATATTTGTATAATGTGTCGAAAAACAAAAACAAAGAATAAGCACCAGGATCTATCACTCCAACAGAGAAAATCGCGTTGTGACGTGCTTTGCCTTTCTTAGCTGTCATTTCTGAAGTTTGTTCACAAGCCATCTTGCAATCTACGCTTATTTTTTTCATTAATCTAATTGTATTTTCATTTTTGTTTTTTTCGAAGCTTTCAGATGCAGCGTGAATGCAATCTAGCATTGTCTTGTCATTTAACTTGCAGTTTCCAACAAGTTTCACAGATTCAGTCGTGATTTTCAAAATTTCTCCGAACATTTCACGGTCGATAACATCTACATCTGTAAGATATGCTGAAACCTTATCACATACATAAGAATAGATAGGAGATGTTGCACCTTTTACTTTATATGTAAATAGAAATGATAGATTACTGAATTGTGTTGATAGGTTTTCTGATTTGAAATCAGGAAAAGTCGTAAAAAGCTCTCTAAATCCATTATTCAGGTTAGAACCGTGGTCTTTGTTGCTCAAATTCTCATCGAGCTTATTCAACAGAGAACAATTTACCATCAAACATTCCTGATACATAGAGAAAACTCTGTAAATATCATGATTTGTAAATCCCATAAGTACCTCCTTTCCTACTTAATATTATACATGATTACAGAAAATTTAAAAAAATTTCAAAAAACACTTGACAAGTATGATTTAGGAGCGTATACTGTAATAGTTGTCTGAAAGAGACGTAACAAAAACTTGATTAAGTTTACAAGAATTTAAAAAAGTTTTAAAAAAGTCTTGACAAGCTAAAAAAAGTATAGTATACTTTAATAGTTGTCACTTGAGGCAACGAAATAATTTAACAAAGAACCTTAATAAATTAAATAAAGTAAATACTTTGAGAGAAGTACAAACCAAACAATAATTCGGTGAGAATAAAAAAGCAAAAGTCAGCTGAAAAGCTAGCTTCAAACAAACATTAAATTGAGAGTT
>NZ_JBRFJE010000034.1:0-5710 GCF_052932165.1 Finegoldia sp. P3-F-LR
GTTTACTATCATCATTTCATTTTGTCAAGTGTTTTGTAAAACTTTTTTTATTTTCGTTTTACATGCATTACTTTCTTTTAAGTAATTTAAAAAGCACTTAACTCAAAGTGCTTTTATATAATATCAATATAAAAGGTAATTGTCAAGTGCTTTATAAGTTTACTTTATATTATTTTAAGAATGCGTGGTATGCTTTGCTTGTCATGTAGCAGTCAGCTTTTGATAATAATTCTACTGGTGCATGCATTGATAGCATAGCTGTTCCGATGTCAACTACTTCTGCTCCTTGGTTTGCAAGTATGAAGGCTATTGTTCCTCCACCACCTTGGTCTATTTTACCAAGTTCAGTTGTTTGCCACATTACTTTTTCTTCTTTGAATAATTGTCTTAATTCATTTAAGAATTCTGGGTTGGCATCATTTGAGCTGAACTTTCCACCGTGTCCTGTGAATTTTGCCAATGAAATTCCACATCCACTTAAAGCAGTGTTAGCATCTTCTGTTGCATCAGCATACAATGGATCGATAGCTGCTGTAACATCTGCTGATAATACTTTTGAATTAGCCATGATTCTTCTCATTGTTAAATCACTGTAATTTTCATGTTGGTTATTAGCTATTTCTGCAATCATGTTTCCCATGTATGGTGCATTCATTGATGTATTACCAACTGAACCTATTTCTTCTTTATCTACGAATAAAGCTACTGCTGTTCTCTTAGGATTTTCAACTTTAAGGATTGCTTCTAATGTTGCGTAAGCACAAACTCTGTCGTCATGACCGTGGGATGCAATCATAGCACCGTCAAATCCAACGTCTCTTGCTTTAGTAGCTGGTACAATTTCTAATTCTGCTACTTGGAAATCAGATTCAGTTATTCCATATTTTTCGTTCAAGTATTTTAAGATACATTTTTTGATTGGGTTTTCTTTTTCATCTTTGAAATTATAGCTATCATGACCTGCTATTATAGCTAATTTTTCACCTTCAATTGCTTGACCCAATGTTTTTGAGTTCAAATCTTTAGATAAGTGAGCTAATAGTTCAGTGATGTAGAAAACTGGTTCGTCTTCTTTTTCGCCGATTTTGATTTCAACTTTTTTTCCTTCATTTGTGAAGATTACTCCGTGCATTGCCAATGGGATTGTAGTCCATTGATGTTTTTTGATTCCGCCATAGTAATGTGTCTTCATCATTAAGATGTTTTTATCTTCTGAAAATGGTATAGCTCTAACATCTAATCTTGGGCAATCTAAGTGTGAACCAACTATATTAAGTCCTTCATTTATATCATCACCAATAACTACTAATACGCATGATTTGTCCTTATTATTTATATAAATTTTATCGCCTTTTTTGATTTGTCCTTTTAACGCTTCATTCAATTCAACAAATCCGTGTTCTTTTGCTTGATTAACAATAAATTCAGTAGCTTCTCTTTCAGTTTTGCAACTATCTAAGAAGTTTTTGTATCTTTCACCATAAGCGTAAATCTCATCGTGTTCTTTTTCATCTACAACTTCCCAGATACTTTTCTTTTCGTAATTCAATTCCATAAAATCACTCCATTTCTGTAACTTTTTCTATAGGTTGTCCTATAATTTTAGATCCATTAATTTTAAAATCAAATGGATTTTTTGTGACAAAATATTTTGTGTCACATATATTTTGATAGTTCCCGCAAATCTCATAAATATCTTCACTTAGTAAATCTGCAGGATCTACAAATGTAATATTATCTCCTGTATATTGTTTAAGGTATTCAATTAGAACAGGATAATGTGTACATCCCAAAATTATGGTGTCTGCTCCAAAATCTACAATAGGTTTCAAATATTCTTCGACTTTTTTCAAAATTTTCTCTTTATCTTTGCAGTTTTCTTCAACGAATCCTACAAAATCAAAACACGCAGATTGGCAAACTTCAATACCTTTTTGTTCTAATAATTTTTTATATAAACCATTGTCTACTGTAGCTTTAGTTGCTATTACTCCAACTTTTTTATTAGAAGTAGTTTTTAAAGCAGATTTAACACCGTATTCAACAACTCCAATTATATCAAATTTTGCAATTGATTTCATATAATCCAACGCAATTGATGTTAACGTATTACAAGCTACGACAAGTAAATCTATCTGTTGTTCATTGAAAAACCTCACAATATTCTCAGAAATCTTAAGCATTTGTTCTCTGGTTTTAGAACCGTAAGGGACATTTGCACTATCAGCAAAATATACATATTCCTTATTAGGCATAATCTTCTTAACTTTTTTGAATACAGTAAGCCCGCCCAAACCAGAATCCACGAATCCTATTTTGTTATAAGGTTTTTGTTTTGAATACATACTTATATTTGTCCTTTAATTTATTGTAGCAATTTTCAAAGTCGTTATAGTTTTCAAAAATACCAAAAACAGTTGGTCCTGATCCACTCATAAGTGCCAAATTCGCTCCCAATTCATATAACTGTTCTTTTATAATTGAGATTTCTTCTACTAATTTTTCTGATACACTTTCCATCGTGTTAAATGCTTTCCTATAAAAAGTTTCATAATCACGACTATCAATAGCAACGGAAACTTTACCAAGACCACCCTTTGACTCTTTCAAATTATCATACACATCTTTCGAAGATATGCTCATTCCATTATTTACAATTATTATATTTTTATTAGAAAAATCAGATAATCTGACAAACTCGTTTCCTATTCCCTTTGCTCTGACACATTTTTTGTTCGTAAAATAGAAAGTATCCGCCCCTGTCGATCTACAGATTTCTTTGATTTCTTGATCAGAAAGATTAAGTGATAAATCATCATTCACAAACATCAAAAACTCACATGCATTGGA
Source organism: Finegoldia sp. P3-F-LR (assembly GCF_052932165.1). Lineage (NCBI taxonomy): Bacteria > Bacillati > Bacillota > Tissierellia > Tissierellales > Peptoniphilaceae > Finegoldia > Finegoldia sp. P3-F-LR. The sequence continues at coordinate 2,851 of NZ_JBRFJE010000034.1, forward strand.
ACTTCCTCCAGCAAGTCCTGCTGATATAGGGATTTGTTTGTCTACAAATACATCATAACCACAGTTAATGTCCCTGAATTTTTTCAAATTCTCAAATATTTTAAATATCAAATTAGTTTTATCAGTTGGAAAATCCGGATTATTAGAGCTTAAATTCAATTCGTAAGTACTGTTACGATTTATATCCATAATATCGTGAAGATCAATCAAATTCATAACTGTATCGATATTATGATATCCATCTTCTCTTAAACCAAGAACATCCAATGACAGATTTATCTTGGCATAGCTATTAATCTTCATCAAATACTCTTAAATCTTCTAATTTTTCAAAAAATACTATCTTTTCGCCATCAGTTATCATAGGAACACCTACTTTGTTATCCTTAACAATTGATTCAAATTCTTTTCTATTATCTCTATAAGTAAAAAATTCTTTGAGATTTTTCATAGAATCTGTAATATTGATTTCTTCATAATCAATATTGGCATTTTTTAAAATTTCGATTGCATCTACGCAATCTGGGCATTTTTCTGACATATATAATTTTAACTTCATATTACACCTCTATTAATAAATTATACTATTGTTTAAATGTTAAATCAAACTAAAAAAACGACCTTCCGGTCGTTTTTTAACATAATTCTAACTTTACTGTTGATGTAAGTATATCTGAGTAAGTATATGATATTGTTCTTTCTGAATCATATTCGTTAGTTATTTTTATTGTAAATAAACTTGGGAACACTTGGCTGATAGTTCCTTTGTTTGTTACAATTTTATTTCGTCCTTTATCTGCCTCGACAATAACATCTTTTCCAATATTACTTCGCACCTGACTTCTAATCATGTTCAAATCGTTAATTTCCTTCACGTTATTCCTCCTAACAGATCGTCGTTAGTAGTATTATATCACTCTATCACTCTAAAGTCAAATTAAATAAAATATTTTACAGTAATATTAAAAATATGTCAATAGTTTTTGTTAATTTTTTCTAATTAGATTCCCAAAGCAATGTGTGCCATTTCAAAATAGATCAACAAACTCAATGCATCTACAACCGTAGTAATCAACGGTCCCGCCATAATCGCTGGATCTAATTTTAACTTTTTAGCAATAATTGGCAACATCCCACCGATTAATTTTGCAGTCACTATTGTAAATATCAAAGTCAAAGATACAACCAATCCGATAGGAACAGAAACTTTATCGACAACCATAGTTTTTATGAAACAAACAATACTCATGACTACTGAGACTACTAACGCTACTCTAAATTCTTTAAAAAATACTTTTAGCCAATCTTTTGTGCTGATTTCTCCTGTAGCAAGCCCACGTATAATCAGCGTTGATGATTGTGAACCAGAGTTTCCACCCGTATCCATTATCATAGGAATAAATGCTGTAAGTATTATCGCTTGTCCCAATAAAGATTCATAGTGAGTCATTATTGAACCTGTAAATGTAGCAGAAACCATAAGTATCAAAAGCCATGCAATACGTTTTTTTGCCAAATTAAACACGCCTTGATCCAAATAATCATCTTCATCTGGACTCATACCTGCCATGATTTGAAAGTCTTCTGTAGCCTCTTGTTCCATAACTTCCATGATATCGTCAACTGTTATAATACCTGTAAGTCTTTTTTCATTATCTACGACAGGAAGAACAACGAATCCGTATTTTTTGAATACATCGGCTACTGTTTCTTGGTCATCATCGGTATGAACATAAATAACATCTTCGTCCATCAAGTCTTCAATCAATGTTTCTGGTTCATTAGTTACAATTGTTCGCAAAGAAACAAACCCAAGTAGTGTTTTCTTTTCGTTTGTTACAAAACATGTATAGACGGTCTGCTTGTCCACCCCTGTTTTCTTAATGACTTCAAGAGCTTTCCTTACAGTATAATAAGATCTCAATTCAATATATTCTATTGTCATCAAAGATCCCGCTGAATCTTCTGGATAATTTAAGAATTGATTAATCAAATTTCTTTCGCTTTTGTCGGTATGTCTTAGAACTTTTTTCACAATTCCCGCTGGCATTTCTTCGATTAAGTCAATCATATCGTCAAAATATAGTTCGTCTACTATGAATTTAACTTCTTTATCACTGAACGCTTCCAAAAGCCTTGTTCGATGATCCTTTTCCATATGAGAAAACACATCGATACAATCATCTTTGTTCAATAACCTGAACACAAGCATTGCACTTTTTAAATCCAATGATTCAATATAATCTGTAATATCTACCGGGTTGTATTTTTGAATTTGATTTTTAAGTTTTAAATAATCTTTGTCTTCTAGATATTTGTTGAGTAAATCCATATCTATTTCATGACGTTCAAATTTTTCATCCATCATATTCCTCACCACCTATATTTCTATTTCATATTAAATTATAACATAGATCAGAAATAATTTTACTTGAATGAACTGAAAGCTTATATTATAATAAGAATATAAATGATGAAAGGGTGATTTTATGGAAATTACTAAAGATATGTTAATTGGAGATATTATTAGAAACAATCCAGATTCTGTAGAAGTTTTGTTTAGAAACGGATTATCTTGTATAGGTTGTCCAGCCAGCCAAATGGAAAGCTTAGAAGAAGCTTGTATGGTTCACGGACTAGATGTAAACTATCTATTAGAACAATTAAACCAAAACTGATATTATACCCGCTAAACAAAGCGGGTTTTTACATAAAAAAACTACCTGTCGATTGTAAGGTGACCCCAAAAAGTTGGACTTTATACCAGAGACATTTAGAAATATTTGTCTCTGGTTTTTTTGTCCTCATATTTCCCCTAGGGGAAATCGCAGTTAAGCTGCATTCAATTTCCTATATTCAA
>NZ_JBRFJE010000035.1:0-5457 GCF_052932165.1 Finegoldia sp. P3-F-LR
TCTGGCTCTGTTGGTGTTACTACATCGCCTTTAACTTTTCCAGTTTGTTTTGCTGGTAGAAGGTCAGTTACTTCTTTAGGAAGTTCTTTGTTTGGATCTTTACTTACAAATTTGTGTGTTACGTTGTATTTTTCTGGTTCTGGATCTGGTGTGAATTCCCATGTTCCTGTAACTTTTTCGTCTTTGTTAGTGATTTCTACTTCATTCTTATCGTATGATTTGAATTTCCATGTTCCTTTGTTTGTTTCATCTCTAAATGCAGCGTCATCGCCTGTTGGAACTGGGGATGTTACTGTATCACCTTTTACTTTGCCTGTTACTTCTTTTGGTGCTTTTGCTTTTAATTCAGCTGGTAATTCCTTACCTTCTGTTCCACTTACGTATTCGTATGTTACTTTGTGTTCGTTTGGTGTGAATTTCCAGCTTCCTTCGAATGTTACATCAGACTTATTAATAGTTTTACTATTTTCATCATAACCTTCGAATGTCCAAGTTCCATCATTTTCTGTATCTGCTACTTCTGTTTGTGTTGGAGCAGTAGGAGTTACAGTGCTACCGTCTTTCTTACCAGTTTGTTGAGCTGGTATTAAATCTGTAACAGCTTTAGGAAGTTCTTTGCCTTCTGTTGATGATACAAATTTATGATTTACATTGTAATCAGTAGGAGTAGTTTTTGGAGTAAATTCCCATGTTCCTGTAAACTCAACATCTTTGTTATCGATAGTTTCTTGGTCTTTGTCGTAACTTACAAATTTCCATGTTCCATCTTCAACATTCACTGTTTTTGCAGTAGGTTCTGTTGGTGTTACTACATCGCCTTTAACTTTTCCAGTTTGATTTGCTGGTATAAGATCAAGTACTTCTTGTGGAAGTTCTTTATTTGGATCTTTACTTACAAATTTGTGGGTTACGTTGTATTTTTCTGGTTCTGGATCTGGTGTGAATTCCCATGTTCCTGTAACTTTTTCGTCTTTGTTAGTGATTTCTACTTCATTCTTATCGTATGATTTGAATTTCCATGTTCCTTTGTTTGTTTCATCTCTAAATGTAGCGTCATCGTCTGTTGGAACTGGGGATGTTACTGTATCACCTTTTACTTTGCCTGTTACTTCTTTTGGTGCTTTTGCTTTTAATTCAGCTGGTAATTCCTTACCTTCTGTTCCACTTACGTATTCGTATGTTACTTTGTGTTCGTTTGGTGTGAATTTCCATTCGCCTTCAAATTTTACATCGGCTCCATTTACTTTTGCGTCTACATCGTCTGTAGTTTTATCTTGATCTTTGTAACCTTCGAATTTCCATGTTCCATCATTTTCTGTATCTTTTACTTCTGTTTGTGTTGGAGCTGTAGGAGTTACAGTGCTGCCATCTTCTGCTGTTTTATCTTCTGGAAGTTGAGCATCGACAGCTGTTTTTACCTCAGCTGGCATTTCTTTTACTGGAGAATCTTCAGCAACCTTAAATTCGTGTTTTACATTAAATTCATCTTTTACAAAATTAGCTTTAAATGTAAGTGGTTCTGTGATTAATGCTTGTTTTAATTGTTCTTCAGTAATTTCTCCTCCAACAGGAATTTTTGTTCCATCCTTTAATGTGATTTCTTTATCAGCTGTCCAGTGGCTAAATTTATATCCATCTTTTGCTTTTGTTTCTGTGCCCTTTGGATTTGATTTAAGTTCGACTTCTTCTTTTGTATTATCTACAAAGTTTTCGCCTTCCTTAACTTGTCCATTACCATCAGTTGTGTAGTTGATTATAGGAGCCCAAATAGCATAGATATAATTATTTGTATCTTCTTTTTCACTATTTACAGTAACTTCATCGTCTTTTTGGAATTTGGCTGTTGTTGCGTTTTTATCTATATTCCATCCCTTAAATATATAACCTTCACGGGTGAAATTAATTTTTTCGCCTTCGCCGTTTCCTAAGACTGTATGAGAATCATTTGTAATAATCTCTTCAACTACATGTTGAGCACCAACTCCACCGTTTGCATCATAGGTTACTTTGGTAGTTGCTAGATCTGGAAATTCTTTCCATTGAGCGTAAAGAGTTTTATTTTTATCCATTAGGATAGTTTCGCTTGGTAGAATTAGTCCGCTAGAACCATCTTTTGTTTCACTCCAACCTACGAAAACTTTTTTGCCACCATTTACTTTAACATCTCCCACATCTGTTGCTAACGCTTTGGCATCTCGGATATAAGAGTTTGAATCTGTTGGAGCAGTTCCTTCAACTTTGTCAGTAGCTGGCAAGTTCAAATCGTATTTTAATTCTAAATAATCATATTTCCACTTAGCATATAAGTGAGTATCATTATTTTTAATTGGTTTGTGAAGATTTGCTTTTACATATCTTCCATATTGATTTTTTTCATACCATCCCAGAAATTTTGTTGCGCCTTTTGGTTCAATTGGTTGAGGGAAATTCTCTTTGCTAACTTTTTCATCTTTATATTTTCCATCATAAAGAGTGTCATCTTCAGGAATTTCACTTATTTTTTCTATATTATTTTCATAGTCATCTTGGTTGGTGTGGAAGGTCACTTCGTATTGACGAGAATCCCATTTTGCATAGACTGTAATGTCATGAGCAGGCATTTTTGCTCCATCTTCATGTTTGTGTTCTACGCTAAATGTTGAGTCTTCATACCAACCCATAAATACTTTATTAGGATTTTTTGGATGTGTGGTTACTCCTTTTTCATAGCCAAGTCCAAAATCGCTTGTATCAGCCTCGTATTTGTATGGTTTTGATGCTAATCTTGTACTACCAGAGTAATAATTTATATTATAAGTTTTGCGTTCGTAGAATAGGAAACCTACATAAGAACCATCTTCTATATATGGTGTTCCTGTATAGTTATAATATCCATTCCATCCGCGTGGAGTAAACATATAATCTCTAAAGGCTGGATTATTTACATTTGATGATTGTAATCCTGTCATATCACCTTTTTTAGGTTGGAATCCTTCTATATCATCTACATGGTCAGTCTTATCTACCCAAGAATATGTGTCTTGTTTATAATTTCCGTTGTATGGTTCAAAGACTCTATATTGGTATCCATTCCAGTTCATGTACCACTCTGAGTTTTGGAAGCTTACTCTTTCACCAATTTCTTTCATGGTACCAAGGGTAGATTTCATTGTTGCAAGGTCTGATCCGTTTATTTGTGCGTTAAATTTACTTGGATCCCATTCAACAAAGCGGAGTTGGTATTTTGTACCCTTAGCAAAAACTCTATACATGTAGATGTCTTTATCACCCATTGCTGGTGCTCTAGTATAGAAAGATCCTATGCTTTTATCCATGTAATAAATATAATCTTTATTTAACTTGTCAAACCATGTTTCAGAACTTTGACCGTAACGCAAATCTACGTGAATATTTCCATTTTCATCTGTTGCATTGACCCAATTAGCTGGATAATAACTAATTGCACTTTTATTTTTATAGACCCATATAGTATGAACATTTCTATCCATATAGACAGGCACAACTGTGCTGCCATCAGCTTCTATTGTTTCAAAAGCTTGTTTTGTTTTTTCTTCGTTTAAATGGAAGCCTAAATAATCTAGGGTTTGAGGATTGGTATAGGTGTGATCCATTTTTCCATTTTCATCTTTACTATTGTAGCCATCGCTAAAGCGGCCATCTTTTTCTGTAAGATTATTAATATCTTCAACTATTGGACCAGATGGAGCAACTTTTGGATCTGGATTTTCACTTCCTTTAAAAGGTAGGCTTGTTTTTTCTCCATTTAGTCCTCTTGCTGATATTATTTCATGGAAAGTGTAGCCATCATCATTTATATTTTGGACCATAACCTTAAATTTATAGTCAACTACAACTGGTTTCCATACAGCATAGACATCAATATCTTCGTTTAATTTTAAAGTAGCAAGATCGACAGGATCTCCATCTTCTGTCAAAGACCAATGGCTAAATTCATAGCCTTCTCTTGTAGGATTTTCTGGGGTTTTGTCAAGATTGCCACCATCGTTTGCAAGTATTTGTTCTTGGAAACTTGCTCCGTCTCCTGTTATAAATGTTGCCTTGTGTTTAAACTCTGTAATAGCATAAAGTTTAATGTCAGTTTTTCCTGCTTCAATATCTTTTTTCAATGAATTCTCATCATAAACACCCGATGAGCCGTCTTTTGATGTTGACCAATTTACGAAGTATTTATTAGCATCGTAAATTGTAGGATCTACTGGTAGTTTATAAGAACTAGCATCAGTGATGGTGTCAGTCATATAAACTCTATCATTTTTACTGCCACTTATGTAGTAAGTTATTACTACTTGGTTTTTGAAAACTGGGTAAACATTAATTATTTTTTTGTCGTTACCTGTAATTTCTATTGGCGTATCAAATTTAATATCGTTACCTTTTTCATCTTGCCATTTTAATAAAACTTTATCTTTGTCTTTAAATACATGGCCAGGATCAGATATTGTTCCTTTATCTGTAATTACCTGTTTTTGTATTTCTTTAGCTGAATCTTTGTTTTCTATTGTATCATTATAGAAATGATATTCATTGATTCCTTGTTTTGGACTTAGTATGTTAGCATAGATTGGCTTTATACCAGCAAAAACAATAAAAGCGACAGCTAATAATACTGAAAACAAAATTTTTCCAAAGTGCTTGTTTTTCTCTTTCATATTTCCTCCTTTTTTTCAAATAGTATGTTAGCATAGATTAGCTTTATACCAGAAAAAACGATAAAAGCGACAGCTAATAATACTAACAACAAAATTTTTCCAAAGTGCCTATGTTTCTATTTCTTATTTCCTCCTTTTTTTCAAAGTCTAACATGGCATAACATGGGTATTTAAAACATGATCTACCAGTTAGAATCAATAGTTCTTGTTGAAATAATTTACATTCAACATAATAACTAACACGCAATTAACTATTTAGGGAATAGCAGGTGAGCCCTAATTTTATATTGAGTGAATTTGTAAAAATCAACTCTTATATAAAACGTTATCTTTTCAGATAAAATTCCCCTATTTTTGTTTATTATTATATCACATTTGCTCGAAAATTGATATGTTTACGGGATATATATTTATAATGTAATTATAATTGATGTTTATTGGATGAAGTAATTTTTACATAATAGAAGTTTAATTTTTTAAATTAGATTATATCTCATTTTAGTACTTTTATACTATCTATCTTTCTTTTTTGGGTTTATTCGTTAATTTATAAACTATAATTTCGCAAAGATTTTTGATTTTTATTTTCCAAATTTATTCTTAAAATTTGCAATAAAAAAGCCCTCACCTAAGTGAGAGCTAAATAGTCTTAGTATATTAATTATTCTATAATTTTAGAAACAACGCCAGCTCCTACTGTTCTTCCGCCTTCTCTGATGGCAAATCTTAATCCTTCTTCGATTGCGATTGGAGTGATTAATTCGATTATGAATTTTGCGTTATCTCC
>NZ_JBRFJE010000036.1:0-4973 GCF_052932165.1 Finegoldia sp. P3-F-LR
CATCTATTATTACAATAACGAAAGAATTCAGAAGAAAACAAAATGGATGCCACCTACAAAGTATAGGTTAGCATCCACTACAACTAATTAATTAAATATTGTGTCCAGTTTTATGGGTACACATCATTTTCTGGCGTTTTTTTAGTTTCGTTGTATTCTTTTTCGTGTTTGTCAATATCACTTAAAAGCATTTTGAAAATCTGATTAAATGATTGGTTGTATTTTTGAAATGTGGATTTTTGTAATACTTCTCGTGCTTTTTGGAATTGATGATCTTCCACATAGGCAATCGCCAAGTTAAAATAATACAAGCTTTTTGCGTAATCTGTTTTTGGTTTGTCTTTTATTTTTTTGAAATTTTGAAATAATTTGTCCAAATTTCCATTTTGTTCGTAATCCAGCATGTATTTTCTGATTTCGCCGGCGATTTTCCTGTCCATTATCATATTGTGAAGAACTTGAATCAGGATATAACTTAGAAAAAGTGCAAACGTTGTGATTAATGTAAATGAAATTATAATGAAAATTCTATTGATTCCTATGAGATTTTGAGTCGCAACAACTGCGATTGTTTCTATCACAAATGTTAGAATTGCTAGAATTATTAGTTTACTGTTAGATATTTTTGTTCTCATAAAACCCTCCGTAATTAAAATATATCCTATTTTTTACTTATTTACAAGCAATATTGAAAGATTGTAAGAATTCTATGATAAATTGAGCAATTTAAGCGTAGTTTATTGTAAAAAACTTGCTGTTGTGGTATATTATTATCAGAAATTTTGAAATATATGGAGGATTTTTATTATGGATTTACCCGGTGAGCCGAGCTATTTAATTATTTTTTCGGTAATTGCAATTGTTGCAGTGGTATACTTTATGTATATGAATGGAGTTGGATATTTTAGGAGCATGTCAGCCTTGTGGTTTTATCAAACACAAGGAATTTTGGAGGACAATATCCACGCAAGTTTGAAAAAAACTAGCGGAAAAGCTACAAAAGTATTCAAAGTCAAAAAAAGTGGATTTTATGATTTTAAGTTGGACAATGAATTAGAAAGCGGCAACGTTACAGTGAGCCTCATAGATTCATTGGGAAACACAGTGTTCGAATTGAACAAGATGAATGGATACTCGTCTGATTATTTGAACGAATCTGAGAAATACCGCTTGGTTTTCAACTACAACAAAGCATGTGGTAAGTTTGAACTTTCATGGAAATAAATGTGGGGAATGAAGTACTCCCTTGTTAATAACTAAAACGCAAAAATTTTGCTGATGACTTCTGTTTTTTACAGATATCATCAGCTTTTTTATTATTTAAAGGAGAAATTTTATGTTAAAAAGTATAGCAATTATAATTATTTTGTCCTTGTTGTTAGGAAAATTTTTCAAAAAAATAAAATTGCCACCGATATTGGCATTTTTAATCGTGGGAATAACTCTTGGACCATTCGCGATGAATCTGATCGACAAAAAAATACTGGATATTTCATCTGAAATTAGAACCATTGCACTAGTAATAATCTTGACTCGTGCGGGATTGTCACTGGACATTGACGATTTGAAAAAAATCGGACGACCGGCAGTGTTAATGTGTTTCGTTCCGGCAGTTTTTGAAATGTGCGCTGTGGGAATTTTGGCACCGATATTTTTGAAGGTGGATGTGTTGGACGCATTCATAATCGGATCGATAATCGCTGCAGTGTCTCCTGCAGTTGTAGTTCCAAGAATGATACGACTTATTGAAGAAGGATACGGAGATGAGCACAAAATCCCACAACTTATCTTGGCTGGAAGTAGCTGCGACGATGTTTTCTGCATCGTTGTGTTTACATCTTTGACATCTCTCGCGCAAACAGGAGACATCAATGTGTTCAAATTCATCGCCATTCCTTTTTCTATTTTGATTGGAAGTATCGTAGGAGCTGGAATAGGATTTTTGTTGGTGAAATTCTTCAAAAGATTTCACATGCGTGACACTGTGAAAGTTTTGATTGTGTTGAGTATTTCGTTCTTGCTTTTAGAATTGGAAAAAATTACGCCGATTCCATTTTCGGGACTCATCGCAATAATGGCGATGTCCATGGTTGTGAAGAAGATTTACGAAGATTTGGCGGAAAGATTATCAGAAAAGTACAACAAATTATGGGTAGGCGCAGAAATATTCTTGTTCGTATTAGTAGGCGCGACTGTGAATGTAAAATACGCGATAAATTCAGGGATTATGGTAGTCGTTTTGGTGATTTGTGCATTGATTTTCAGAATGATGGGGGTGTATGCATCCGTTTTGAAAACAAAACTAACTCTAAAAGAAAGATTATTCTGCATGATAGCCTACACTCCAAAGGCGACAGTACAAGCAGCCATCGGTGCAATTCCTCTATCAATGGGATTGAAAGTGGGGGATATGTCATTGACTGTAGCGGTTATTTCTATCTTGATTACTGCACCGTTTGGAGCGATAATGGTGGATAATTTGTATAAGAAATTGTTGACACGATAAAAACTAAAAACTAGAATAACTGGCGTTCGTAGCCAATTTATTCTAGTTTTTTCTTATCAATTCGATTTGTTTTACTTTCAAAAATTTATTATCTTTCTTTAGTTCTTTTTCATCTACATTTATTTTAATCCTGTCAGATTGTTTTAAATCGTCAAATTTTAAAATATTTGGTTCGTTTGAAGAATTAAATTCTACTATCTTGCCATCTTTTTCTAAATCTTTGCAGTCGATTTTTGACTCTTGTTGAATAATTTCCCTACCACTTCCTTCGCCTATAATTGTAAGTATTTTGTCAGATGTATTAACGTCTGTTATCTCACATTCTATTCCCAAATGTACTAAATTATTTTTTTTAGTGCATGAAGGAAATATATTAACAGGAAAATTATCAATACGAATATTATTATTTTTTTCATTAAAACACCTCCTATATATAATTAATTAACTAAATCATTTATTTACCTAAATCATATCAAAATAAAAAATAATGTCAAGATAAAAATGTTAAGATATGTCAAATGAGATTTATAAGCAACGATTAGTGGTATAATTGAAATGAACAAACGGGGTGAATTATGAAAAAGAAACTTGAGATAGCAGGGATTACTCTGTTGATTGTCGTTGGAGTGTTCTTCATTTTTGAATTTGCAAACGAGAATAAATTTGACAAGCTTAGCTTTAATGCAGATTGCATTTACGTTTACTCAATTGATGATGATAAGGAAATTTTCTCCAAAAATCCAGACAAGAAAGTGTATCCTGCTTCTTTGACCAAGATGATGACAGTGCATACAGCTATAGGAAAAATTGAAGATTTTGATAAAAAAGCTCCGATAGATAAGAAAAGCTACCAAAAACTTGTCGCACAAAACGCTTCAATGGCAGGTTTTTATGGTAACGAGCCCACTACTTTTGAGGATTTGTTGTACGGGACAATGCTTGCATCTGCTGGAGAATGTGCAGATAGCTTGGCTATTAATGTAAGTGGTTCCAAGGAAAAATTTGTGGATTTGATGAATGAAAACGCGAAGAATATGGGCTTGAATAACACGAATTTCAAAAATTCTGAGGGAATGGATGAGGACGATCATTATTCAAGCGCAAAAGATATGGCGTTTTTGTTGAAAAATTCATTGAAAAACGAAAAATTTTACAAGATTTTTACGACCGATAAGTATACTTCCACTAAAACTTTGGATCATCCAAAAGGAATTGAAATCGAAAGTACAGTTCTTGGAAGACTGAAAGATTACGATCAGGATGGTTTCAAAATTATCGGCGGCAAAAGTGGTACCACTGAAAAAGCAGGGCTTTGTTGGGCGACTTTGTCTGAAAAAAATGGCAAGAAATACATCATTATTGTGATGGGTGTTGATTTTGACGATATTAAAAATCCTGGAGATGGACAAATCCAAGATACGATTAAGATTTTGAAGAATTTATAAAATTTATAAGGAGATTACAATGGCTATTTTAGAATTAACATTAGTTCCAATTGGAACACAAACTACAAGTTTATCACAATACGTTGCGAAAGCTTATGATAATGTGAGAAATAAAGAAAATATAAAAGTTGAATTAAATCCAATGGGAACTGTGATGCAAGGAGATATCGACGAATTGTTGAAAGCTGTTCGTGATATGCAAGAATCTGTGTTTAGCGAAGGCATTGACAGAGTGTATTCTGTGATTAAAATTGACGACAGAAGAGATAAGGATGCTTCATTTGAGCAAAAACTGGATTCTGTAAATAGAAAGTTAAAATAATGAACAAAAAATCTGTAAAACTGTATAATTTGATATTTCCAATATGGATTGTGTGGCTTTTTCCGATAACTTGGGTTGCGATTGTACCGGCAAATATTTTGGTGGATTTCTTAGTAACTTTGTTAGCTTTGAAATTAATTAAAATCGAAAATCCGATGTCTGTCATCAAAAAATCACTTGCAAAGACTGTAGCACTAGGATTTGTAGCAGACATTATCGCTACGGCGGTATTGATGGTTTTATCATTCGGGATTAATGGAACAAGAAATAATATTGCAAAATGGTTCTACGATAATATTTCAATTCCAATAATGAACGATTATTACGAAACACCTTGGGGAATTTTGGTTATGATTCTAGCAGTCATGTTTGCAGGATTTTTGGTGTATGTATTCAACCGCAAATTTTCGTTCAAAAATACTGATTTGTCAGAATCTCAAATCAAAAAAGTTTCTTTGACATTGGCAATAATAACAGCACCGTATCTGTTTTTGATACCGACGAATGTTATGTATAATTTGTTCAGCTGATGAAATTATTGCAAAATTAGATGTAAATAAAAAAAGATGCATCATGACCTGAACCCGTAAACACGGAATAATTTAATAATATTTTAAGCGGAATGTAATCTGTACATAACAGGGGACATTCCGTTTAATTTTGTTTTAATTCTATCTTCATTGTACCATCTAATATATTT
>NZ_JBRFJE010000037.1:0-4392 GCF_052932165.1 Finegoldia sp. P3-F-LR
AAAATATATTAGATGGTACAATGAAGATAGAATTAAAACAAAATTAAACGGAATGTCCCCTGTTATGTACAGATTACATTCCGCTTAAAATATTATTAAATTATTCCGTGTTTACGGGTTCAGGTCAATCAGCTATCTTTTTTGTTTGGCAGAGATTGAAGGAATCGAACCCTCATCCTTCAGATTCGGAGTCTGACATTTTACCAATTAAACTAAATCTCTATACCCTATTGTTATATAACCTATTAAGTTCATTTTGAATTATACAATAGATTATTTGCAAATACAAATATTTGTAATGAAATATTATTAATATCTTACCCAAAATTTATTTATATTTACTTTTAATACCAATCCGAAACGATGCACTACAATTTTCATTATTCGTAAATATCTAATTCATAAAAATATTACTAATCCTATTCGTTAAAATCTAGTACTTCATAATATTCGGTCTCTTTAACTTCTTTGTTATTTGATTCAGTTAAAACGTTGCTTTCTTCAGTGTTTTCATTTTGATTGTTCAGTAAATCTGCAATTATTCCTCCCATTTAAAGACCGTATATCTATGTATTTTGATCCATGATTCTTTTATGTCTATCAAGTAAAAGACGATTGGCGGAGCATGTAAGAATCTAACCTACGCGGCATTATTGCCCTAGTTGTTTAGCAAACAACCCTCTTCACCTCTTGAGTAATACTCCAAATAAAAAATCGCACGATTGACGCACGATTAATTTATTGATATTTACTTGTTTTATGTGGATTTTCACACGATTAATTCACGATTATTGCACTAAAAAAGCACATCTAACATAATACAAATGTAATTAGTTAGTGTGCTTATTTATTAATTTTATTTTTTCCGTATCGTCTTTCAAGCTCTTTTTCCCATTTCTCATTTTCTTTCTTTTGCTTTTCGGTTAACTCAAAATGGCCGGTCACCACAGCTTTGAATGGGGCAGTAAACCTACTTGTCAGTAGTTCATGTTTTTCTTCTTCAGTTAATTCTCTTTTAGACATTTACTTTCTCCTCTAACCTAATATAATTTACTCCAGCAATATTAGTCTTATCTGCCACTAAAAACTCACTATTTCTTTGATACAAAACTTCTTTTTCATCAAGTCCTATACTTGATATATCTTTACCCATTTTTGAATTCTTTATATATATTTTTATGTTTGCCATATCGTTATATGAGTCTGCTTTTGTGGTAGATGTGTAAGCTTTATAACTTATAGTATTCCCCACTTTATGAGCGCTCACAAACTCATTCAAAGACTTATTATCCGCAAAATATAAATCTCTAACTAAATCACCCTCATAATTAGGCATTTTATTTAATGCTGAATCAAGATTTCTTATGAGTTTTTTATCATGATTAGTAAGCTTACTATTATTATACAACTTTTCATTGATTTTGTAACTTTCGGAAGATTTATAACTGATTATTGCTCTTTTTTCGTTTTCTGTCAGTGCTTCGTAAGCATTTTCTTTGTAATCAGAATCTATCCATTTTTTCCATTCATCATACTTCATACCAAGCGGAACTTTGATGTTTTTTCCGTCTTTATCCCTTGCAGTCCTAGTATTTTTTTCGTAGTTTTCTGGTTTATATCTAATTGTCAGACTTCTACATCTCGGATGCATCGGTAGCAACTCATCGCCGATATCTGAGTTTTCTATATCAAAAACGTGGTTATTAAAAGGTACACATATATGATACACTCCAGATTCAACAATCCAAATATATTTTCCATACCTTCTTTTTCTCATCAAATTTAATCCCGTGTTTATCTGCCACTTTGCAAATTCCATCACAGCTAACCTAAACTTATTGTAGAAGGCATTTTGTCTTCCCGTGTCGTCCATTCCTTCGATCAACTTTTCTTAAAGCTTTCTTCCCCACGTTTTCGGATTATCTCCCAGTAGCATTGAGTTGTGGATTCCTGATTGCAAGTTACTTCTCATCTTTTATCCATTAGCCCATATTCTGTCGCTAAAATTCGCTGATTTAAAATCACCATATAGGTAACATGCTATAAACCCTAGTTCTTTAAGTAGGCTTATAATGCTAGTTATTGCAGCATCCAGTTGCTTAATAAAGCCTACTTTTTTTTCTTCTACCTACTCAGTTTAAAAGCCATCATAATCAAATCAAAAACTATAATAAACACCAAGACATATTATATTGCCTTATACCAATTTCTCATATATTATAAAAATAAGCTAATAGCCTGTGAGGATTAACTCCCCACATATCAAGAAGTTTGATGATTAAATCTATAATGTTTTGAGATAGACTGATAATTGCAGTTATTAAAGCCAATTTTATTAGATTTTCATCAGACTTTTTTTTTATGCTAATGTATTTTTATTTAAATAGATAATATTAGAATATATAACTGTAGTAAATAAGAAGGCGCAACGACGTGGCAACCAAAAAAACACTTTCGTTGAGAAAATTAAATATTATCTTAATATAAGAAGATTAACTTAAACACAACTTGCTAGGATATTAGATTATCCTGAAATAACTGTGTCAAATTGGATAAACTTAAAATATTACTCTAGAATTGTTAAAATTCAAAAAATATCAGATCAATTATCAAATAACAAATCAGATTTAATAGAAGATAAAATAAAAACTAAAACAAAAAAACTAACAAAATATCAAGAACAACTAATAATACGCAGTAATGCCACAGAATATGTAAACCACATTATCAAAAAATCATCTTCATCTCATAACATACAAAAACATTTACACAATTTAGTTTTTGACCCACGAAATAGGACACGCAGTACTACACGAGTAAAATGATCCAGAATTCAAAACTAACATCACAAAAAACTCAAACAGAAAAAGAAGCCGATTACTTAGCATTCAAACTGAATGAGAAACAAATAAACCCAATTTACGAGTACACATCACAACTATACATAAAACAACTACAAGTAGACAAATACATCATTCATTGTTACGTTTTATAATAAAATATGTATCACATAGTAAAATGAAAAAACAAAAACGGCTTGTTTTCAACGTTTAATAACACATAGAAACAAGCCGTATAGTCGTGGCAGGGGATAGAGGACTTGAACCCCTGACATCCGGTTTTGGAGACCGACGTTCTACCACTGAACTAATCCCCTTGGTGCCCAGAGCCGGAATCGAACCAGCGACACAAGGATTTTCAGTCCTTTGCTCTACCGACTGAGCTATCTGGGCACGTACTTTATTTAGGAAATGATTTCAACATTATAAAAAAATATTTCTTGAATAAATCAAGAAATAAATTGGTGGGCCTTCAGGGACTCGAACCCGGGACCTACCGGTTATGAGCCGGGCGCTCTAACCAACTGAGCTAAAGGCCCAAGAATAAATCATATATTCTTGGCGGAGAAAGAGGGATTTGAACCCTCGCATCCCGTTAAGGATCTACTCCCTTAGCAGGGGAGCCTCTTCAGCCACTTGAGTATTTCTCCTAAATAAAGTAATTTAAAATGGCGGAGAGGGTGGGATTCGAACCCACGCGGGGTTGCCCCCAAACGGTTTTCAAGACCGCCTCGTTATGACCACTTCGATACCTCTCCACATTTGGTGGCTCATCCGGGACTCGAACCCGGGACACCCTGATTAAAAGTCAGGTGCTCTACCATCTGAGCTAATGAACCATATTGGCTGGGGTGACAGGACTCGAACCTGTGGAATGCAAGAGTCAAAGTCTTGTGCCTTACCAACTTGGCGACACCCCACTATTATTGGCGCACCTAGGGGGATTCGAACCTCCGGCACACGGATTAGAAGTCCGTTGCTCTATCCAGCTGAGCTATAGGTGCTTAATTGGAGCGGGTGAAGGGAATCGAACCCTCGCAACCAGCTTGGAAGGCTGGGGCTCTACCACTGAGCTACACCCGCATATAGGTAATTAATCTTATTATTCTGTAAAATTTAATTGGTGGAGGAGGGTGGATTTGAACCACCGAAACATAAAGTAACGGATTTACAGTCCGTCCCCTTTGGCCACTCGGGAACTCCTCCATAACCCTTTGTTTAAAAAGGATTTGTGGAGCTGGTGGGAGGACTTGAACCCCTAACCTACTGATTACAAGTCAGTTGCTCTACCAATTGAGCTACACCAGCATAACTTGGCGACCCGGAACGGACTTGAACCGTCGACCTCCAGCGTGACAGGCTGGCATTCTAACCAACTGAACTACCGGGCCTTGTGTTAGAATTTTGTTTTCGTTTTATTTATAAAAAATATATGGTGGGCGATACAGGGCTCGAACCTGTGACCCCCTGCTTGTAAGGCAGATGCTCTCCCAGCTGAGCTAATCGCCCATATATCTGGTGACCCTACCGGGATTCGAACCCGGGATACCGC
>NZ_JBRFJE010000038.1:0-4354 GCF_052932165.1 Finegoldia sp. P3-F-LR
AAGTATGGTGATAAAAGCAAGAGGGATACACCTGTACCCATGCCGAACACAGAAGTTAAGCCTCTTAACGCCGATGGTACTACGATGGAAACGTCGTGGGAGAGTAGGTAGTCGCCAAACAATTAAGATCTAGTGATGACAATGTCCGCTAGATCTTTTTTATTTTAACCAAAGAACCTACGAGCCCACTTATGGGAGAGCTAGACGGGAAATTTAATAATTTCATTCGCTCAGCCTCACTTCAGAAATCTTCTTTCAAGAAGAAAAAATGAAGATTTCATCGTTCGAAGCGTCGCTCATGAAAAACATTAAATTTCTGGATTATAAATGATGTTGCAACCAGTTGCCACGAATCTTTGATTCGTAGAAACTGGCGGCACGTAGGTAGTCGCCAAACAATTAAGATCTAGTGATGACAATGTCCGCTAGGTCTTTTTTTTATGCATTCTTTTAGTTAGAATAAGATAGAAAATGGTGTAAATATTTCGCAAGACCACAGCTGCAGGATAAACATAGGTTATACTAGAAGCAAACATCTTGCACGAATATCTGGACTACGAAAATAAATAAATTCTAAGCTTGTGAATCTAAAATTGTGAACTCGTGCTACGCACTCAAACAGCACAATTTTTTAACGGTTCCCTTCGCTTGAATTTATACTTATTTTCTCCGTATGATATTCTTAGCTTCGATTGTTTGCTTTAAGGTTTCGCTTAATATTGGGAATTGCAGGACAATGGCAAAAAAATGGTTCAGAGGATTCGCTAGATGACAGTTGCAAGACACACAATGGTAAGAACTATAGCAAACATCTCGCACGAATATCTAGACTACGAAAATAAATAAATTCTAAGCTTGTGAACCTAAAATTGTGAACTCGTGCTATGCACTCAAACAGCACAATTTTTTGACGGTTCACTTCGCTTGAATTTATGTTTATTTTCTCCGTATGATATTCTTAGCTTCGATCGTTTGCTCAAAGGTTTCGTGATGTTGGGATTTGCTAGACCGAGATAAAAAACTATTCAATAAAATAATTAGACTAAAAGAGATAAAAAACTATTCAATAAAATCATTAGACTAAAAAAACAAGGGTGTAAGAGGGCAAAATGATAGCCACTAGGTTATCTAGTGGCTAGGTGTTTACTATTTTGCTTTGATTACAAGTTGTTGGTTTGGTCTTTGTAATTTTGCGTTTATGTCTTGTGGTAGGTCGATTTTTGCTTCTTTTCCTGCAGATTCTAAGTTTACTAAGTATTTGATTACATCGTGTTCTTCTTGTTCTTCAACTTGTGCTGCTTTTCCGTTTACGTTAATTTTTGGTGCTTGTAAGTTCAAGATTGTTTTTGCTTTTTCTGATGATTTTAAGTCTTCTGGAATTTGTACGATGAAGTTTAATGTTTTAGGCATTTGTGCTACTTCAAGTGTTGTTTCTTGTGCTAATTCTTGATCATCAGTTGTTAATTTGTAAGCAATTGTGTTTGCTAATACTTTTTGCAATTGTTCGTTGCTCATTTCTGCTGTTAGGTCATTTACTAATACTTTTGAGCTGTAACCTTGTTCTTGTTCTTGAATTTTTGCGTTTAATTCTTTGATTTTGTTGTTAGCATCGTTTAAGTTTTCAAGTGCAAATTTCTTATCTGTTTCTACTTCTTTTAATTTGCTTTCTAATTCTGATCCTTTTTGGTTAGAGCATGATGCTAATACAACCATTGATAATACTAATAATAGTGTTAAAAATTTCTTTTTCATAATTTCCTCCAATTAATTTATTCCAACTCTTTTATTATACTATTAATTTGAGAAAATTCAAACAATTTTACTATAAAAGTTCAGATTTTTATTTTTAAACTTCTAAATAATTATGTCTGAATTTAAGTGTAAAGCAGTAAATATTATTGACAAAATAAATTCAATTTGGTATAATGTAATGGTAAATTTATATATATAAAAAGGAGGGTATATTTATGAGTAACAATAATAATGACTTTAAGCCTTTTATTTCGGCCGATAAGGTCTTGCCAGAGCTTACACCATTCTCTATTATTTTCGGTATTATCATGGCAATCGTATTTGGTGGAGCTAATGCATATTTAGGTCTTAGAGTTGGCTTGACAGTATCTGCGTCAATTCCTGCTGCAGTTATTTCAATGGGAGTTATCAGATTGATTTTCAAGAGGGATTCTATTTTGGAAAACAACATCGTTCAAACTATAGGATCCGCAGGGGAATCAGTTGCCGCTGGTGCTATCTTTACAATGCCTGCATTATTTATTTGGATGAAGGAATGGAATGAACCAGCTCCATCATTAATTGAAATAGGGGTTATTACTCTTATTGGTGGTTTACTTGGGGTTTTATTCATGGTTCCATTGAGAAATGCTTTGATAGTTAAGGAACATGGGGTTATTCCATATCCAGAAGGAACTGCTTGTGCAGAAGTTTTATTAGCAGGCGAAGAAGGTGGATCCAAGGCTAAGCTTGTATTTAAGGGTTTAGGTTTGGCTGCTGTATACAAATTCTTTGCTGATGGTTTGAAGATTTTCCCATCTTCATTATCAAAAGAAATTACAGTTAAATCTTTCTCAGGTGCTGGTATTGGTATCGACCCACTTCCATCTTTGGTAGGTGTTGGTTATATTTGTGGTCCTAAGATTTCTGGATATATGCTAAGTGGTGCAACTTTAGGTTGGTTAGTTATTATGCCACTTATGAAATTATTCGGTGGAGACAACATAATCGGTGCTGCAGATAAGGCTATTTCTGCTATGACTGTAAAAGATATTTGGGGTACTTATTTAAGATATATCGGAGCTGGTGCTGTAGCTACTGGTGGTATTATATCTTTAATCAAATCATTACCACTTATTATCAGAACTTTCAGAGATGCTATGAAAGACTACAAATCACAAGGTTTGGGTACAGATTCAGTTCTTCGTACTGAAAAAGATTTGAGTATGAAATTCATCGGAATCGCTATTTTAGCTATCGCAATTGTAATGGCTATTTTACCAATTATTCCAGTTGGACCTATTGGCTCAATTATTATCGTTGTATTTGGTTTCTTCTTTGCAACTGTATCATCTCGTTTGGTTGGTCTTATTGGATCTTCTAACAACCCAGTTTCTGGTATGACTATCGCTGCCTTATTGATTACTTCAATATTAATCAAAGCTATGGGAAATACTGGTCACGATGGTATGATGATGGCAATTTCAATTGGTACTGTAATTTGTGTTATCGCTGCTATTTCAGGTGATACTTCACAAGACTTAAAGACTGGTTTCTTGGTTGGAGCTACTCCATATAAACAACAAATCGGTGAATTAATCGGTGTTGCTGTATCTGCACTTGTAATCGGAGCTATTTTATGGTTATTAGATTCATCTTGGGGATATGGTTCAGAAGAACTTCCTGCACCACAAGGTATGTTGATGAAACTTATAATCGAAGGTGTAATGGGTGGATCGCTTCCTTGGGGATTAGTTTTCGCAGGAGCATTCATTGCAGTTGTTGTTGAAATTTTAGGAATTCCAGTATTACCATTTGCAGTAGGTTTGTATTTACCAATCAATACTTCTACAGCTATCATGACTGGTGGTTTAATCAGATTATTTGTTGACAAGAGAAAAGTTAAAAACGAAGAATTAAGAAAAGAACAAGAAGAAAATGGTGTATTGTTCACATCTGGATTTATCGCAGGTGAAGGTGTTGTAGGTATTTTACTTGCTGCATTTGCAATAATCAAAATTGGCGACAAAACATTAGCAGATGTTCTTGATTTATCTTCTAAGTTTAACATTGGTACAATTGGATCAATTATAGTATTCTTATTGTTATTAGCAGTTCTAGTTAGAACTTGTATTAAAAACGTAAATACTAATGAAGCGAAATAAAAATTTTCTAGAATTTATTCCTGAGGTCAACGAAAAAATAGAGTTTTATGAGAAAAATGATCTAGTGTACTTGAAAAAGAAACACAATCATATTTTTGATAAGATTGCTCAAAAGATGTTCTTTACGCCAAAAGAATCCAACATCAAGCTTGAAGGTTATGGCAGTGATGTTTTCAGAATGATTGATGGCAAAGCAAACATCATAGAGATTGGGAATAAATTAAAAGAACAATACGGAGATGAGGTAGAACCTCTATACGAGAGACTATCTCAATTCATACAAATTTTATACAACAATGATATTGTTAAACTCAAAAAGAAGTCTGAATAAGTGACCTGAACCCGTAAACACGGAATAATTTAATAATATTTTAAGCGGAATGTAATCTGTACATAACAGGGGACATTCCGTTTAATTTTGTTTTAATTCTATCTTCATTGTACCATCTAATATATTT
>NZ_JBRFJE010000039.1:0-2248 GCF_052932165.1 Finegoldia sp. P3-F-LR
TAGTTGAAGGAGAAAAAGTAACAGCTGAACAAACAGAACCAGGAAAGAAACCAGCAACTAAAGATGCAACAATAGCTGCAAAAGATGAACAAACATCAGCAGAACCAACAATTACTGAACCAAAAGCTGGAGATACAAGTGTAAGTGGTACTGCAACACCAGGTGCTACAGTAGAAGTAACTCTACCAAATGGAGAAAAGAAAACTGCTACAGCAGATGAAAAGGGTAACTGGTCAGTAGAAACACCAGCATTAGCAAAAGACGCTAAAATAACTGCAAAAGCAACTGAAGAAGGTAAAAAGCCATCAGAAGAAGCAACAGCAACAGTAGCTCCTTGGAGTTCGTTATTTACAGCAGAAGGTGGAGAACTAGAAGTACCAAAAGGAACTGACGTAAAAGCACATGATGTTTATAAAAAAGTTAAGTTAATCTTCAAGGAAAATGGAAAAGAGTTTGTGGTTGGCGAAGATAACAGAATCCTTCTACCAATAGGTAATGATTCTCACGCATGGTTATATGTAGACTCAGCAAACTTACCAACAAAAGATAGCAAAGCTGGTCAATATACTCAAAACGTAACAATCACTTATCCAGATGGTTCAAAACAAATAGTTAAAGTTGTTGTTAATGTAGTAGACAAAACTCACGCAGAATTCTACACACCAGAAGTATCAAAAGAAGAAGTTAAGAAGGGCGGTAAAGTTGACTTAACAGACAACGTAACAAACTTAGACAAACTTCCAGAAGGTACAACAGTTAAGGATGTAACTCCAGAAGGAACAATAGATACAAATACACCTGGTAATTATACAGGAAAGATTGAAGTAACTTATCCAGATGGAACAAAAGAAACGGTAGATGTTCCAGTAACGGTTGTAGAATCAGAAAGTGGAGATCCTGCTATTGAATATCCAATAGAATCTCATGCAATATTCAAGAATGTTGGTGACGGTCTAACAGAGGCTGAAGTTATTAACTCAATAGTAGTAGTTGGTCTAAACAGAGATGAATATACTGTTACTATAGATAAGGGTCAACAACTTCCATCAACTGATAAGGCTGGAGAAGCTATAATCAATGTAACAATAACTTACAGAGATGGAACTACTCAATCTGCTCAAGTAGCTATTGTAATAACTGGCGAAAATGAAACTATAGCTGACAATGTAGAACCAACAGTTCCAGGTAAGACTGATGTAGGCGACAAAGATAATCTAACTGATAAAGAAAAAGAAGAAATCAAGGATAAGATCGAAGAAGCCAACAAAGATAAGTTCCCAGAAGGAACAGAAGTAGAAGTTGATGATAAGGGTAATGCAACAATCACATACCCAGACGGATCAAAAGATACTATCCCAGCTGAAGACCTTGTAAAAGAAAAAGAAAAAGAAGACAAGACAATAGCTGATGAAATTGATCCTGCTATTCCAGAAAAAACTGAAGTAGAAGACAAGGATAACTTAACAGATGACGAAAAGAAAGAAGTTAAGGATAAGATCGAAGAAGCCAACAAAGATAACTTCCCAGACGGAACTAAGGTAGAAGTTGATGATAAGGGTAATGCAACAATCACATACCCAGACGGATCAAAGGATACTATTCCAGCTGACAAGTTAGTTAATGAAAAATCTACAGGAGATAACCCAGGAACAACAGATCCTACAGATCCAACAGATCCAACAAAACCTGGCGATGGAAACAAACCGGGCGACGGAAACAAACCTGGTGACGGAAACAAACCTGGTGATAATCAAAAACCTGGTGATAATCAAAAACCTGGTGATAATCAAAAACCTGGCGACGATCAAAAACCTGGTGATGGAAACAAACCTGGTGATAATCAAAAACCTGGTGATAATGAAAAACCATCAGACAAGACTATCGCTGACAAGGTTGACCCAGCAATTCCTGGAAAGACTAAGGTTGAAGATCCTTCTAACTTAACTAAGGATGAAAAAGACAAGGTTAAGGAAGCTATTGAAAAGGCTAATAAGGATAAATTCCCACAAGGAACTAAGGTTGAAATCGGAAACGACGGATCAGCTACTATCACATATCCAGATGGATCAAAAGATACTATCAAAGGTAGTGATTTAGTTGAAAAGATCGCCGATGCACCAACTAGACCTTCTAAACAAGACAAACCAGCTAAGAACTTACCAAAAGCAGGTATTGAATCAGAAGCTATGATGATGGCTGCTGCAGCTTTATCTACTTTGGGTGGATTGTATGTTTCAAAGAAGAAAAA
>NZ_JBRFJE010000040.1:0-1695 GCF_052932165.1 Finegoldia sp. P3-F-LR
CCTTATATAATGTATTTAGGTTGTTAAAGGTAACCTATAACCCTTTATCGACTAAGTATTATTCAGTTTTACTGTATAATATTGTTATTAGATAGAGTGTACTCGTCCCCTCCTTGAGATTTAATCTCGTACTTGAAAGAGTGAGTCCTCTAATCTTTTAACTGTTTACGTATAAGTTAGATGTTGACTGATTTTCAGTACTTCGTATCTCCCATAAGGCAGTAACGTTATTAGATTTAGAAGGTTCTATCTAAAATACTTTTTATGAGGTTTCAAATGTTTTATTTAGGTATCGATATTGGTAAAAATACTCATGTTGCTTCATTAGTTGATGACAAGAAAAAAGTTATCTTTAAGGCTTTTTCTTTTTCAAATTCCATTGATGGTGCTGAAAGTTTAATCCTTAAACTAGAAGCTTTCAAAAATGAACTTGAAGTTGGTATGGAAGCTACAGGTCATTATTGGTTATCTCTATACTCATATCTTGTTGAAAAAAACTTTACTGTTCGTGTTATCAACCCTATCCAAACTGACGGTTGGCGACAAGGTATTGAGATTAGAAAGAGAAAAACTGATATTATTGATTCTCTTTTAATAGCTGATCTTCTTAGATATGGAGATTTCGTTGAGACTTCACTTTCTAATGAAGATTATTTGTCTTTGAGGAATCTTTCCAGATTTAGGTCCTACCTTATTTCTTCTATTGGCGATCTTAAAAGAAAAACTATTGCGCTTTTAGATCAAGTTTTCCCTGAATATGCCTCTTCTTTTAGTAATATTTTTGGGAAGACTTCTAAGGAAATTCTTTCAAATTTCTCTACTCCTTCTGATTTTGAGGATATTAATTCTGATGATTTGAATACTTTTCTTGAATCTGTTACTAGGAAAAACTATGCTTCTAAGAAGATTGATGAGCTTTCTAAAAAGGCTTCTTCTTCTTTTGGTATTAATTTCTGTCTGGACTCATTTAGTCTTCAAATCAAAATGCTTATTGAGCAAATTTCTTTTATTCAAAATCAGGTTTCTGATGTTGAGAATGAAATTGAGGTTTTACTTGAAAAACTTAATTCTCCAATTACTACTATTCCAGGTATTGGTTCTGTTAATGCTGCTACTATATTAGGTGAGATTGGTGATATTAAAAGATTTTCTAATCCTTCAAAACTTGTCGCTTATGCTGGTTTGGATGCTAGCGTTTCTCAGTCTGGAGAATATGAATCTACTTACAATCATATGAGTAAAAGAGGTTCTCCTTACTTAAGGCGTGCTCTTTTTCAATCCGCTCTTAGAGCTGAATTTTGTGACCCTGTTTTTTCTGATTATTATCAGAAGAAAATCAGTGAAGGCAAGCATCATTTAGTTGCTACAAACGCTGTTGCTAGAAAGCTTTGTCATACTATTTTTGCTGTCCTTACTAAGAATGAACCTTATCAAGTGCAGAGTTAGTTTTTGCTTAACTGTTTACAAATTTTTGATAAAGGTTCTGTAAATGGCGAGCTTTGCTCGGGCGGAGCCTTTACCATTTACAGGTTCTTTTGAAAAAATTACTATTTAAAAGGCAAAAACTTTACTTACCCTATTTTTAATCTTAAACTTTAGGGTGCTTTTTCATGCTTATTTTTATTCAGTTTTTATCAATATCATTACTTATATTTTCTTTGTTTCACCTCTTGACTTTTAATAGTTAGTCTTTCT
>NZ_JBRFJE010000041.1:0-1605 GCF_052932165.1 Finegoldia sp. P3-F-LR
TAAGGTGACCCCAAAAAGTTGGACTTTATACCAGAGACATTTAAAAATTATTTGTCTCTGGTTTTTTTGTCCTATTCTACCCATAGGGGTAGAAATTTTTATGCTACATTTTTCTTTCTATATTCTACTGGTGATAAATATCCTAGTTTTTCTTTTATCCTTTCTTCATTGTAATATTTTATGAAATCTTCTATTGTTTGTTTTAAGTGTTCGTATGAATAGAATTTATTTCCGTAGTATATTTCTTGTTTTAATATTCCAAAGAAGTTTTCCATTAGAGAGTTATCTAAGCAATTTCCTTTTCTTGACATGGATTGAGTGATACCGTTAGATTCTAGTTTTGATGTGTATTGATCTATTTGGTATGCCCAGCCTTGATCTGAGTGAAATATTCTTTTTTCTTTTGTTTTGTTAGTTATTTCTATGGCTTTATTTAAGGCTTTTAGGATTGGTTCTAGAGTTGGTTGTTTCGATATTTCATAGCTTAGTATTTCACTGTTGTACATATCTAAATATGGATTTAGATAAAGTTTCTTTATTTGGTAGGTCCCTGATTTATCTTTTTCAAAATACTTAAATTCTGTTGTGTCAGTTGTTATTTGTGTATATGGTTTTTCTACTTTAAAGTTTCTTTTTATTTTGTTGTCTGCTACTTTCCCTACTTGTCCTTTGTAGGATGAGTATTTTCTTGATTTTCTTGAAAAACTTTTTACTTGAATTTTTAGATTTTGAACTAATCTTTGTACTTTCTTTTTGTTTATTTTTAGTCCTAATCTTTTTAACATAGCAGTTATTCTTCTGTATCCATAGTTTGGATTTTCTTTTCTAATTTTAAGTATTTTGTTTTCTATTTCCATATCTTTATTTGGTCTATTTATGCGTTTTTGCCAATACATATATGTTGATTTTGGAAGATTGAAGTATTTTAACAAGTCTTTTAATTTGTATTTATTTCTTAAAATCCCGATTGTTTCAGTAATTGTCTTATTTCTGCATCTGTCATTTGAGACAATTCTATCTTTTTTTTTATTGCATCATTTTCTAATTGAAGCCAATAGTTTTTTTCTTCTAATTTCTTTATTTTTTCTTTTAATTGTGTTTCTGTTAATGAATTATCTCCTAAATTAGTTAAGTTTTCTGATGAATCTATTTTGATATCTTTTGATTTCTTTGGGGATTTTGGCATTTTTGAAGATCTTCCTCTCTTTTTGGGTTTTAGTCCTTCTATGCCTTTTTCTCTAAAGTCGTTTACCCATCTTGCTATCATTGAAGGATTGTTTATCTTTAATTCATTTGCTAGGCTTTGATAGGACATTTCTCCTGTTAAGTACAAGTTTACTACATTTAACTTAAATTCCAAAGTGTGTTGTGTATTTTTTCTTTTTACTTTTATTCCTTCATAGCCTTGTGACTTGTATGCATTTACCCATTTTCTTATTATGCTTTCTGAAGGTATACAATATTTATTTGATAAAGTTTTATATGAGGTATTAGATTCTAAATACTCTTTTACCACTTTCGTTTTGAATTCTGTACTATATTTTGCCATTAAAAAACTGACCTCCTTTAGTTAGTTTTTTGGTCTAACTTTTGGGGGTCAGTTCA
>NZ_JBRFJE010000042.1:0-1596 GCF_052932165.1 Finegoldia sp. P3-F-LR
AAAAACCTGCTAACAAAAGTCAAGCATAACCTGAAATTAATTTCAGGTTATTTGATTATTTGAGTAATTAAATTAGTGCATGGCAAACAAACCGAGTGTAATCAATCGGTTTTTTTAGTGTAATTTTAGATTTTATGCTACTTTTAATTCTTGTTTTTGGGCTTTTGATTCCATAACTCTTGCATAGTAGATTCTTAAGAATTTGTTTAATCCTGCAAATTTACATACTTTTTTGGCTTTTCCTTCTTTTTCTTTTTTTATCATGTACTTATATATTTCATTTTCTGGATTTTTAGCACTCATCATACATTTCATTGCCTGGTAGCCTACTTTTCTCAGTATTGCGTTTCCTCTTTTACTTATTTTTCTTTGATCCGCTTTAAAATTTCCTGATTCATAAGGTGGTGCGTCTATTCCTATAAAGGATATTAGACTTTTTTTGTTTTTAAATTTTGATAGGTCGCCAAATTCTGCTACTATTTGTACTGCTAATTTTTCTGATATTCCTGAGAATTTTTTTGCTTCTTGATATTCTTCTAAGGGCTCGGATATTTCTATCATTTGTGATAAAATTCTATTTAGAATCTGATTTATTTGTTTTATCAGGTTTATTCCTTCTCTGATATTCGTTTCTATTTTTGAGTTATGGGAAGGTTGTGTTGAGATACTATCCTCTGCTAATTGGTAAATGGCTTTTGCTTTGTTTGCATTTGGATGGTATCTCTTTTCTTTTGCCCACCTTTTATATTCTTCTATAAATTCTTCTTCTGTTTTTTCTAACACTAGGTCTTTATGCCACCATTTTTCTAAAAAGTCTAAGAGTTTGTCTTTTGAAAAGTCTCCTGAATTATGTGGTATTAGTTTTTTTATGCCTGGAAATGTTTGATGTATTGTTTGATCTATGTAGTTCATTTGATCGATTCTTAGCTCCATGTAATGTTGGTAGCTTCTGTTTAATTCTTTTAAGATTTTGTAGTTGTCTTTATCTACTTTGTATTCTTCTAATTCTTTCCAATACATTAGTCCATATTCTGCTATTTGTTTTGCATCTATTTTGTCATTTTTTGCTTTCCTAAAGTTTAATGCTCGGCAATATTGTTTCATCTTTAATGGATTTATTACTGCTACAAAGTATCCTCTATCTTTTAATTCATAAAGTATTGGTAGATGATATTTTCCTGTTGCTTCCATTGTTATTTTTACTTCTTCTTTTAACTTTTCTAGTTTATTCAATAATTTTTCTACTTCTGTTTTTTTTAGAGAAACATCAAATGGTTTCCATATTATTTTGCTTCCTTGTTCTAATGCACAAACTGTGATTTTGTCTTTTGATATATCTATTCCTACAGATATCATGATTTTCCTTCTTTCTTTTTAGTTTGTAGTTTCTACCTGCACCATTACACTCTTTTTAGCTTGTGACACGGACGTATTGCCCAACCTGCTTAACCGAATATGAATAATGAAAAGGTAGTTGACAGTTTTTGTGGCGGATGTTTCAACCCTAAAAGAGGCTCGTCATACTACTTCTTCATTATACAAAAATAGTGCAAGATAGGAATTACTTCCTTTCTTACACTATTTATGGTACTAAAA
>NZ_JBRFJE010000043.1:0-1481 GCF_052932165.1 Finegoldia sp. P3-F-LR
TGACCTGAACCCGTAAACACGGAATAATTTAATAATATTTTAAGCGGAATGTAATCTGTACATAACAGGGGACATTCCGTTTAATTTTGTTTTAATTCTATCTTCATTGTACCATCTAATATATTTTTCAATCTCATTAACTAATTCATCATAACTTTTAAATTCTACTCCATAATACATTTCTTGTTTTAATATCCCAAAGAAGTTCTCCATAGGAGAATTGTCTAGACAATTGCCTTTTCTTGACATACTTTGTGTAATTTTCAATTTTTCTAACTTATTTGTCCAAGTACTATGTTGGTAATGAAATCCTTGGTCTGAGTGTATTATTAGTTTACTTATATCTTTTGTTTTATTTATTGCTTTTTCTAACATCGTATTGGTTAATTTAGTTGTTGGGTGATTGCTTAATGTATAGCTAATTATTTCGCTGTTGTATAGGTCTAGTATTGGTGATAGATAGAGTTTTTCTTCTTTGCCTCTCAATCTAAATTCTGTTACATCTGTTAACCATAATTGATTTGGTCTACTTGCCTTAAATTGTCTTTTTACTACATTATCTGCGACTTTTCCTATTTGTCCCTTGTATGATGAGTATTTTCTTGATCTAGTTTTGAATTTAGTACATAGCAAGGATTCTTCTTTCATTATTCTTAATACTCTTTTATGGTTGATATTAAAGCCTTTATTTTTTAATACCATAGTTACTCTTCTGTAGCCATATCTACCTTTTGATGCTTTTACTATGGTTTTAATTTCATCTTTAACTTCCTTGTCTTTGTCTGTTGGATTTTCTAATTTTATCTTCCATTCATAGTAGGATGATTTTGGTAACTTAGCTATTTCTATCCATTCACTTACTTTGCTTTTTGGATATTCTTTTTGTAGTTTGAGGATTATCTTTGTCTTTTCCTTGCTTCTGCTTCCTCTTCCAGTAGCAAGGCTTGTAGCTTTTTTTCGTAGATTATTTTCATTTTGAGAAGTCTATTTTCTTCTCTTAATCTTATTAATTCTTCTCTTTCAGTTTCGCTTATTGGATTACTTAGTTTAGAATTTTTATTTGATTTACTCATATCTTTTCTAGGCCTTCCTCTATTGCCTTCTAACCCAGATAAACCACTTTCTTTGTATTTTTTCTCCCAATTACAAATCATTGCTCCATTAGCGATATCGAAATACTCAGCAGTCTCTCTAAGCGAAGTATTATTTATTTGCCTATATTGTATTACAGATAGCTTAAATTCACTAGTGAATTTATTGCTTTTTAACTTTTTAGATAAGTTATCAAAACCTCCAGACTTGTATTTGTTTATCCATAGTTCTAACGTGCTTTTAGGAATTTTATATGTTTTAGCTATTGATTTAAGTCCTCCTGATTCACCTGATAAGTATTCTAGTACTAATTTTATTTTAAATTCTTTTGTGTATTTTGGCATACAAAAACCCCTCCATCCGTATTCCGGATTTTGGGGTTCAGGTCA
>NZ_JBRFJE010000044.1:0-1467 GCF_052932165.1 Finegoldia sp. P3-F-LR
TGATGTGTACCCATAAAACTGGACACAATATTTAATTAATTAGTTGTAGTGGATGCTAACCTATACTTTGTAGGTGGCATCCATTTTGTTTTCTTCTGAATTCTTTCGTTATTGTAATAATAGATGTATTT
Organism: Finegoldia sp. P3-F-LR; assembly: GCF_052932165.1. Lineage (NCBI taxonomy): Bacteria > Bacillati > Bacillota > Tissierellia > Tissierellales > Peptoniphilaceae > Finegoldia > Finegoldia sp. P3-F-LR. Next base: position 132 of record NZ_JBRFJE010000044.1, read on the forward strand.
TTCTATTGCTTTCGAAAATTCTTCAAAAGAGTTATAGCTCTTTTCGTAACCATAATAAACTTCATTTTTTAATCTTCCAAAAAATGTTTCCATAATTGAATTATCATAACAATTACCTTTTCTTGACATTGATTGGATAATACCATGTTTCTTGAGCTCTCTTATATAATATTTATGTTGGTATTGCCAACCTTGATCTGAATGCAATATTAAGTTATTTAGTATTGGAAATTTGTTAAATGCTTTCATTAGCATATTAGATATTTGCTCTAAATTAGGACTTAAGGATAAGTCATAAGAGATTATTTCATTTGTATACATATCAAGTATTGGAGAAATGTAGCATTTACCCCATGAAAAGTTAAATTGAGATACATCAGTACTCCATTTTTGTAATGGCTTATTAGCTTTAAAATTTCTGTCTATTATATTATCAGCAATCTTTCCTACTTTCCCTTTGTATGAATGATATTTTTCTCTAGGTCTTTTGCCAAATAGTTTTAATTCATGCATTATTCTCTGTACTTTTTTATGATTTATTGTATATCCTTGATTCAATAATTCCCTATATACTCTTCTTACACCATATCTTCCTTTATGATTGTTAAATATATCAAATATTTTATTTTCTATATTTTTATTTCTAATCTTAACAGCATCAACTTTATTAATTTCAAAGTAGTATGTTGATTTTGGCAAATCAATAGCTATTAAAAGATATTTTAGTCTGTAGCCTTTTTCTTTGAGTTTTTTGACAATCGCTGCTTTTTCGCCTTGAGTTGCGCAGCGTAGTTCTTTTCTCTCAAGGCGATTTCTTTTTTTATTATTTCATTTTCTGCCTTTATATATTCATTTTCTGCTCTCAATCTTATGAGTTCTTCTCTTTCGGATTCATTAAGTTTTTTTGCTTCATGGATATTCGTTTTTTTCATGGTTGTATTCTTAGGTTTACGACCTTTCTTTTTATTTACAAGACCATTATATCCATAAATTTTATACTTGTTAACCCATGAATAAAGTTGTCCACGATTAATTCCTATTTCAATTGCTACAGAACCTATTGTGTTTCCAGCTAATACTTTGCTTACCACTTCTAGCTTTTCATCAGTTGTCCACTCGATATTATTTCCATGTTTTAAAATTTCTGGACCATGCTTTTCTTCTAACTTAAACCATTCTTTAATTGTGTCATGAAATCTCTTTTCTTTAACTCCTTCAGGTGTATCCGCCCATCTTCCTTCTCTGTACAACTGTACGCATTCTTTTTTAAATTCATAACTATATTTCATAAAAATACCCTCCTTACTGGTTTGTCCAGTAAAGAGGGTACATATCA
>NZ_JBRFJE010000045.1:0-1361 GCF_052932165.1 Finegoldia sp. P3-F-LR
GAGGTTGGTTTCGTGCTTAGATGCCTTCAGCACTTATCCTTCCCAGACGTAGCTACCGAGCTGTGCACTTGGCAGTACAACTCGTACACCAGCGGTCTGTCCATCCCGGTCCTCTCGTACTAAGGACAGATCCTCTCAAATTTCTCACGCCCACGGTGGATAGGGACCGAACTGTCTCACGACGTTCTGAACCCAGCTCGCGTGCCTCTTTAATGGGCGAACAGCCCAACCCTTGGAACCTACTCCAGCTCCAGGATGAGACGAGCCGACATCGAGGTGCCAAACCTCCCCGTCGATGTGGACTCTTGGGGGAGATAAGCCTGTTATCCCCGGGGTAGCTTTTATCCGTTGAGCGATGGCCCTTCCACTCGGTACCACCGGATCACTAAGTCCGACTTTCGTCTCTGCTCGACCTGTTTGTCTCGCAGTTAAGCTCGCTTTTGCCTTTGTACTCTTTGAATGATTTCCAACCATTCTGAGCGAACCTTTGAACGCCTCCGTTACTTTTTTGGAGGCGACCGCCCCAGTCAAACTGCCCGACTGACAGTGTCCTATTACCAGTTTCATGGCAACTAGTTAGAACTTTAGAATTAAAAGGGTGGTATCCCAACAGTGACTCTGCAAACTCTGGCGAGCTTGCTTCTTCGTCTCCCACCTATCCTGTACATTTAATCCCAAAATTCAATGTCAACCTGCAGTAAAGCTCCACGGGGTCTTTCCGTCCTACCGTGGGTAAGTCGCATCTTCACGACTACTACAATTTCACCGGATCCTTTGTTGAGACAGCGCCCAAATCGTTACACCTTTCGTGCGGGTCGGAACTTACCCGACAAGGAATTTCGCTACCTTAGGACCGTTATAGTTACGGCCGCCGTTTACTGGGGCTTAAGTTCGTTGCTTCGATTGCTCTAACAAGTCCCCTTGACCTTCCAGCACCGGGCAGGTGTCAGCACCTATACTTCATCTTTCGATTTAGCAGATACTTGTGTTTTTGGTAAACAGTCGCTTGGGCCTATTCTCTGCGACCTAATTTCTTAGGCATCCCTTCTCGCTAACTTACGGGATTATTTTGCCGAGTTCCTTAACAAAGGTTCTTCCGCGCGTCTTAGAATTCTCTTCTTGCCTACCTGTGTCGGTTTGCGGTACGGGTACAAGATTATTCGATAGCACCTTTTCTTGGCAGTTTGAATCTGTCGCTTCGCATCTTTCTGCTCCCCATGATAACTTACGTTAGCGAATATACGGATTTGCCTGTATATTCTGGCTTGTTACTTGGACGTGTTCTACCATTCACACGCTCGACTTTTCCTTCTGCGTCAGTACTTCTCTCAATCACAATCTTGTAGTACAGGAATTTCTAC
>NZ_JBRFJE010000046.1:0-1176 GCF_052932165.1 Finegoldia sp. P3-F-LR
AAGACCAGCTATCAAATGTCAAGAGAAAATAAAAAATAATTTATCTTGAAATTTAAGGCATGTCAAACAAGCCTAAAAAATTAGGCTTAGAAAAATTTAATAAGAATTACACAACAACTAAATATTAGGTATGTAAGCTTTGTTATCCCTCAAAACAGCAAAAATAATGTTAGTAAGTTTTCTAGCAACAGCACCAATAGCTGTACCATGAGCTTTACCTCTTTGTCTAAGTTTTTGATAATACACAGACAAAGCAGGATCTTTAAAAGCAGCAACACAAGCAGCAAGCCAAATAGCACGTCTAAGATAAGGAGAACCACGTTTAGAAATCTTAGTATCAGTAGCATTAAAATTACCAGATTGCTTAACAGCAACATCTAAACCAGCATAAGCAACCAACTGATTAGCTCTCTCAAATCGTGAAATATCACCGATTTCTGAGAAAATAGCAGCACCTAAGACATCACCAATACCGGTAATAGAAGTAATAACAGGGCATAAAGAATTAATCATAGAAGAAATTTCATCTTCAATCTCAAAAATCTGATCTTCAAGAAAAGAAATTTGAGCAATAATTTGTTTGATTTGAAAAGAAAAAGACTTCAAAGCAAACTTAACACCAAAGGAATTAGAAGCTTTCTCTTGGATTTCTTTAGCCTTATCAATACCAAAGCGTCCTTTACTACACTTAGACAACATCTTAGCTAGCTCATCAGCAGGAATAGAAATCATGTCCTCAGGCAAAGGATACTTACTCAAAAGTTCTTTAGAAGTTACACCATAAATATTAGAAAAAAGCGAAGAATACTCAGGAAAAACCTGATCTAAAATAGCAACAAGCTTTCTTTTCCAATCAGAAGCTTCATCAACAAGAGCAAACCTGAACCTAGAAAGATTTCTTAAAGCAAAAGTATCCTCATCAGAAAAATGAGAAACAGAAAACTCGCCAAACCTAAGAATTTGAGCGATAACAAAAGAATCCACAGAATCATTTTTAGTCTGTCTAATATACATCTTTCTAAAAGCATCAGACTGAATAGGATTAATAACAATACAAGAAAATCCTAAATCAATCAAGAAAGAATAAAGAGACAGCCAATAATGACCTGTAGCTTCCATACCAATAATACAATTGTTAAAATCAATCGAAAAAGAGGAAATAAATTTCTGAAACTT
>NZ_JBRFJE010000047.1:0-1104 GCF_052932165.1 Finegoldia sp. P3-F-LR
CCCTATCTTCCCACAGAATTTCACGTGCTCCGTGGTACTCTTCTTAAAGTGTCTCTATTCTGATTTCGACTACAAGACTGTTACTTTCTTTGGTTCTTCTTTCCATAAGATTTGTCTATCAGTTTAGGCTTACTTTAATGGGCTTGTCTCTGTTCGCTCGCCGCTACTTGGAGAATCGAGTTTTCTTTCTTTTCTTGTTCCTACTTAGATGTTTCAGTTCAGAACATTCGCCTCCATACGCTATGTATTTACGTATGGATACTAGAGTGTGTCTAGTAGGTTTCCCCATTCGGATTCCCCCGAGTTACTGGATATTTGCTCCTATTCGAGGTTTTCGTTGCTTGTCACGTCCTTCTTCGCCTCCTGGTGCCAAGGCATCCGCCTTGCGCCCTTAGTTTCTTGACCGGAAATATATACTGTTATTCGATTTTCAATGTTCAGATGTCGATTCGTTAATCGACTTTTATGACTCTGGTTAAGTCATTTTTTGACTTTTAAAAAGTCATTGGCCGTTTTTTGACAAATCGAAGATTTGAAACAAAACGGCACCTGACCTACGACGCAATCGAAGATTGCTGTTAGGTCATTGGTGGAGATAAGGAGATTCGAACTCCTGACCCCCTGCTTGCAAGGCAGGTGCTCTCCCAACTGAGCTATACCCCCATAAAAGAACCTTAAAGTAAATACTTGTTGAGTTAGCACTCCTTAGAAAGGAGGTGATCCAGCCGCACCTTCCGATACGGCTACCTTGTTACGACTTCACCCCAGTCATCAATCCTACCTTCGACTGCTCCTCGTTTAGGTCACAGGCTTCGGGTATTATCAACTCCCATGGTGTGACGGGCGGTGTGTACAAGACCCGGGAACGCATTCACCGCGACATTCTGATCCGCGATTACTAGCAACTCCGACTTCATGTAGGCGAGTTGCAGCCTACAATCCGAACTGGGATTGGCTTTGGAGTTTTGCATTATATCACTATATAGCTTCCCTCTGTACCAACCATTGTAGCACGTGTGTAGCCCAGGACATAAAGGGCATGATGATTTGACGTCATCCCCACCTTCCTCCGATTTGTCATCGGCAGTCTACTTAGAGTCCCCG
>NZ_JBRFJE010000048.1:0-784 GCF_052932165.1 Finegoldia sp. P3-F-LR
AATAGGAAGACTAGCTTCAAGGAGGATAGCTACGACCTCTATCTATACAATTATTATCCCATATGAAAGTGGGATTGAGAATAAAATGTAGTATTCATTACTACAACTATATTATACGAGGAGGATAATATCATGAAGAGGAAATTATTAGTAGTATTGTTGGCATGCGCTATGCTAAGTTCTTGTGGAGTGAACAACGTTGGAAATAATGGCATACATATGAAAAACGGAGATGCAGAAGTAAGCATCGGAAAAGATGGAATCATCGCAAAAAGCGGCGACTCTGAAGCAAAAATCGGAAAAGATGGAATCATCGCAAAAAACGGTGACTCCGAAGCAAACGTCAGCGCTGAAGGAGTTAAAGTGCAAAACGGACTCGACCTTGAAGGAGAAGATCCAGTAACAAAAGAAAAAAGAAAGAATAATGTATTCTTGGACGAAGACAAAATCTTCGAGATGGAAATAAAGGAAAATTCCCTTGATAAAGATGACATCAAAGATTGGGAAATCAAATTAGACAAAGAATCGCAAACATACACAGTAAAATACAACGCACTACATCATAGACACGAAAATGAAAGAGACGCTGTCACTGGTCAATTGCTCAAAGGAATGACATCGCCAACTTCAAGATAGTAAAACAGGGTTTTGTCCCTGTTTTTAGTACCATAAATAGTGTAAGAAAGGAAGTAATTCCTATCTTGCACTATTTTTGTATAATGAAGAAGTAGTATGACGAGCCTCTTTTAGGGTTGAAACATCCGCCACAAAAACTGTCAACTAC
>NZ_JBRFJE010000049.1:0-718 GCF_052932165.1 Finegoldia sp. P3-F-LR
TCTTTGTCGTAACTTACAAATTTCCATGTTCCATCTTTAACTTTTACTTCTTTTGTTTCTGGCTCTGTTGGTGTTACTACATCGCCTTTAACTTTTCCAGTTTGTTTTGCTGGTAGAAGGTCAGTTACTTCTTTAGGAAGTTCTTTGTTTGGATCTTTACTTACAAATTTGTGTGTTACGTTGTGTTTTTCTGGTTCTGGATTTTGATTAGGTGTGAATTCCCATGTTCCTGTGAATTCTACATCCTTGTTATCAACAGTTTCTTTGTCTTTGTCGTAACTTACAAATTTCCATGTTCCATCTTTAACTTTTACTTCTTTTGTTTCTGGCTCTGTTGGTGTTACTACATCGCCTTTAACTTTTCCAGTTTGTTTTGCTGGTAGAAGGTCAGTTACTTCTTTAGGAAGTTCTTTGTTTGGATCTTTACTTACAAATTTGTGTGTTACGTTGTGTTTTTCTGGTTCTGGATTTTGATTAGGTGTGAATTCCCATGTTCCTGTGAATTCTACATCCTTGTTATCGACAGTTTCTTTGTCTTTGTCGTAACTTACAAATTTCCATGTTCCATCTTTAACTTTTACTTCTTTTGTTTCTGGCTCTGTTGGTGTTACTACATCGCCTTTAACTTTTCCAGTTTGTTTTGCTGGTAGAAGGTCAGTTACTTCTTTAGGAAGTTCTTTGTTTGGATCTTTACTTACAAATTTGTGTGTTACGTTGT
>NZ_JBRFJE010000050.1:0-699 GCF_052932165.1 Finegoldia sp. P3-F-LR
CAATTGCACAAACTACTATTACAGGCCACATTCCCATAAGAGCATAGAACACGCCGAGTAATAAGAAATATAAGAATGCTGTTCCTCTTTGTGCGACTTGTTTACACATTATTACAAAAACTGGTGCGGCAATAATTGTTGCAAGTGCCGATGATAAATACAAACTCGGAATCATTCCAAAAGAAGCTGTCAAAAATCCTAATCCCATCGTAAGAACAAATCCAATAACAGAAAATACTGCTATTTTTACAATACCTTTTAAATTCATTTTTCTCCTCCTTGAATACATATAATATTTTTTCTCTGCTTATAAAGCAGCATGTTGCCAATTTGTATAAAATTAAATCTTTAATATAACTAAGTTATATTTGATGCAAAAAAATTTTCCATTTTACAAACCTCTTATTTTGCCCCATCCTTCATTAAAGAATTTTGAAATTAGTTTGGCATTTAATTCTACTTCTTCTCTGCTTTTAGAATGAACAGCAACTTCAGATAAAGCATAATAATATGCATGGTTAATTAAGTGAATTCCCATATCGGTTATTACACTACCGACACCATCTTCACCATAAATCATGCTTAATATTTTGATGTGATTTTTATCTTCTATTTCCACGAGTTCATCTAAAAAATTACTGTATTTTGTTCCATAAGAACCAAACACTAATAACTCAAACGCATCTTTATTTTCAAAAA
>NZ_JBRFJE010000051.1:0-535 GCF_052932165.1 Finegoldia sp. P3-F-LR
TTTACTTCATACTTCTCGCATAATTGCTTTTCTATCCCACAGTTTCGGTATCAGATTTAGCCCCGTTCATCTTCGGCGCATTACCACTTGACCAGTGAGCTATTACGCACTCTTTAAATGTATGGCTGCTTCTGAGCCAACATCCTGGTTGTCTGAGTAGTATTACATCCTTTCCCACTTAATCTGTATTTTGGGACCTTAACTGGTGGTCTGGGCTGTTTCCCTTTTGACTATGAAGCTTATCCCTCATGGTCTGACTCCTGTTCATCGATTTTCAGGCATTCGGAGTTTGATAAGTTTCGGTAGAATTACTTCCCCTAGACTATTCAGTGCTCTACCTCCTGTAATCTAAAACAAGGCTAGCCCTAAAGCTATTTCGAGGAGAACCAGCTATATCCGAGTTCGATTGGCTTTTCACCCCTATCCACAGGTCATCCGATAGCTTTTAAACGCTACCCGGTTCGAGCCTCCAGTAAATTTTACTTTACCTTCACTCTGCCCATGGATAGATCACCCGGTTTCGGGTCTACAACAC
>NZ_JBRFJE010000052.1:0-481 GCF_052932165.1 Finegoldia sp. P3-F-LR
TGTTTCCTGTTACATCTGTTGTTCTGAAGTAGAATTGTGGTCTGTATCCTGAGAAGAATGGTGTGTGTCTTCCACCTTCTTCTTTTGTTAATACGTATACTTCTGCTTCAAATTTTGTGTGTGGGTGAATTGTTCCAGGTGCTGCTAATACTTGTCCTCTTTCGATGTCTTCTCTTTGTACACCTCTTAGTAATGCTCCGATGTTATCTCCTGCTTCTGCTTCGTCAAGTTGTTTTCTGAACATTTCTACACCTGTTACTACTACTGTTCTTTTTTCTGTTGTAAGTCCTACGATTTCTACGTTGTCTCCTACTTTTACTTTTCCTCTTTCTACTCTACCTGTAGCTACTGTTCCACGTCCTGTGATTGTGAAGATGTCTTCTACTGGCATTAGGAATGGGTGGTCAACGTCTCTTACTGGAGCTGGGATCCATTCGTCTACTTCTTCCATCAATTTCATGATTTTGTCTCCCCATTCTCC
>NZ_JBRFJE010000053.1:0-426 GCF_052932165.1 Finegoldia sp. P3-F-LR
TCGCCTACATGAAGTCGGAGTTGCTAGTAATCGCGGATCAGAATGTCGCGGTGAATGCGTTCCCGGGTCTTGTACACACCGCCCGTCACACCATGGGAGTTGATAATACCCGAAGCCTGTGACCTAATTGAGGAGCAGTCGAAGGTAGGATTGATGACTGGGGTGAAGTCGTAACAAGGTAGCCGTATCGGAAGGTGCGGCTGGATCACCTCCTTTCTAAGGAGTGCTAACTCAACAAGTATTTACTTTAAGGTTCATTAAATTATGAACTTTTAGTTTTTATTAACTGAAGTTTGCACAGTCGATTAACGAATCGACATCTGAACATTGAAAATCGAATAACAGTATATATTTCCGGTCAAGAAACTAAGGGCGCAAGGCGGATGCCTTGGCACCAGGAGGCGAAGAAGGACGTGACAAGCAACG
>NZ_JBRFJE010000054.1:0-421 GCF_052932165.1 Finegoldia sp. P3-F-LR
CACCGCAGGATTTTAAGTCCTGTGCGTCTGCCAGTTCCGCCACCCCGGCATTTGGCTCCCAGGGTGGGACTCGAACCCACAGCCTATCGGTTAACAGCCGAGTGCTCCACCATTGAGCTACCTAGGAATATTACCACTCTTATGAGTGGTGTTCGCTTTTTAAAGTTTGATTACTTTTTTCGAAAATTTAATGTTTTCCATGAGCGACGCTTCGAACGAGGAAATCTTCATTTTGCTTTTTTAAAAAAGAAGATTTCTGAAGTGAGGCTGAGCGAATGGAATTATTAAATTTTTCTTTAGTAATCAAACTTTAATTTCTTTGTTTGGCGACTACCTACTCTCCCACGACGTTTCCATCGTAGTACCATCGGCGTTAAGAGGCTTAACTTCTGTGTTCGGCATGGGTACAGGTGTATCCCTC
>NZ_JBRFJE010000055.1:0-399 GCF_052932165.1 Finegoldia sp. P3-F-LR
CGAATATACGGATTTGCCTGTATATTCTGGCTTGTTACTTGGACGTGTTCTACCATTCACACGCTCGACTTTTCCTTCTGCGTCAGTACTTCTCTCAATCACAATCTTGTAGTACAGGAATTTCTACCTGTTGTCCATCGACTACGCCTTTCGGCCTCGCCTTAGGTCCCGACTTACCCTGAGAGGACGAGCCTTGCTCAGGAATCCTTGGGCTTTCGACGGGGATGATTCTCACATCCCTTTTCGCTACTCATGCCAGCATTCTCACTTGTATATAATCCACAATTGCTTACGCTTTTTGCTTCAATTCATATACAACGCTCCTCTACCGATAGAAAAGCTATTATGCCAGTTGTATGTTGTTAAGTGTTTTAGAAATTGTATCGTTTAATAGTTTTA
>NZ_JBRFJE010000056.1:0-383 GCF_052932165.1 Finegoldia sp. P3-F-LR
TAATACCCGAAGCCTGTGACCTAATTGAGGAGCAGTCGAAGGTAGGATTGATGACTGGGGTGAAGTCGTAACAAGGTAGCCGTATCGGAAGGTGCGGCTGGATCACCTCCTTTCTAAGGAGTGCTAAACTCTTAAGTATTTACTTTAAGGTTCCTATGGGCCTGTAGCTCAGGTGGTTAGAGCGCACGCCTGATAAGCGTGAGGTCGGAGGTTCGAGTCCCCCCAGGCCCACCAATGACCTAACCAAAGGTCAAAAGAACATTGAAAATCGAATAACAGTATATATTTCCGGTCAAGAAACTAAGGGCGCAAGGCGGATGCCTTGGCACCAGGAGGCGAAGAAGGACGTGACAAGCAACGAAAACCTCGAATAGGAGCAAATA
>NZ_JBRFJE010000057.1:0-379 GCF_052932165.1 Finegoldia sp. P3-F-LR
GTAAAACACCGTATCGGTTCGATTCCGATCCTCGGCACCAATAACGCGGGATAGAGCAGTTTGGTAGCTCGTCGGGCTCATAACCCGGAGGTCGTAGGTTCAAATCCTGCTCCCGCAACCATACATAAAATATTATGTAAAACCTGAGTAAAAAAATTGAAAAAAAGTGTTGACAAAATGCTTATAAAATGATAAAATAAATAAGTAAGTTGTTAACAAACGAATAAATTTGAATAACAAACTTTAGTAATTAGGCCCTATGGTCAAGCGGTTAAGACATCGCCCTTTCACGGCGGTATCCCGGGTTCGAATCCCGGTAGGGTCACCAGATATATGGGCGATTAGCTCAGCTGGGAGAGCATCTGCCTTACAAGCAGGG
>NZ_JBRFJE010000058.1:0-378 GCF_052932165.1 Finegoldia sp. P3-F-LR
CACGTCCTGTGATTGTGAAGATGTCTTCTACTGGCATTAGGAATGGGTGGTCAACGTCTCTTACTGGAGCTGGGATCCATTCGTCTACTTCTTCCATCAATTTCATGATTTTGTCTCCCCATTCTCCGTCTGGATCTTCTAATGCTTTTAATGCTGATCCTACTACGATTGGTGTGTCGTCTCCTTCGTATTCGTATTCGTTTAATAGATCACGTACTTCCATTTCAACTAATTCGATTAGTTCTGGATCGTCTACTTGGTCTTCTTTGTTTAAGAATACTGCGATTTTTGGTACGCCTACTTGTCTTGCTAACAAGATGTGTTCTCTTGTTTGTGGCATTGGACCGTCTGCTGCACTTACTACTAGGATTGCTCCGT
>NZ_JBRFJE010000059.1:0-368 GCF_052932165.1 Finegoldia sp. P3-F-LR
GCCCTATTAAGACTCGGTTTCCCTGCGACTTCACATCTTAAATGTTTAATCTTGCTACGTATCGTAACTCGCTGGCCCGTTCTACAAAAAGTACGACATTAGAAGTCTTCTTCCTCTGTCTGCTTGTAGGCGCAAGGTTTCAGGTTCTGTTTCACTCCCCTCCCGGGGTTCTTTTCACCTTTCCCTCACGGTACTATTCGCTATCGGTCACCAGGTAGTATTTAGCCTTAGGGGGTGGTCCCCCTATCTTCCCACAGAATTTCACGTGCTCCGTGGTACTCTTCTTAAAGTGTCTCTATTCTGATTTCGACTACAAGACTGTTACTTTCTTTGGTTCTTCTTTCCATAAGATTTGTCTATCAGTTTAG
>NZ_JBRFJE010000060.1:0-327 GCF_052932165.1 Finegoldia sp. P3-F-LR
ATATAATCCACAATTGCTTACGCTTTTTGCTTCAATTCATATACAACGCTCCTCTACCGATAGAAAAGCTATTATGCCAGTTGTATGTTGTTAAGTGTTTTAGAAATTGTATCGTTTAATAGTTTTACGCTTTGTGTTTTCACAAATTTTGTTTTATGTCTTTCTCTCTTACTTTACTAGTTGATATATTTCCTAATCACTTTACTTCATACTTCTCGCATAATTGCTTTTCTATCCCACAGTTTCGGTATCAGATTTAGCCCCGTTCATCTTCGGCGCATTACCACTTGACCAGTGAGCTATTACGCACTCTTTAAATGTATGGCT
>NZ_JBRFJE010000061.1:0-318 GCF_052932165.1 Finegoldia sp. P3-F-LR
GATATTTGCTCCTATTCGAGGTTTTCGTTGCTTGTCACGTCCTTCTTCGCCTCCTGGTGCCAAGGCATCCGCCTTGCGCCCTTAGTTTCTTGACCGGAAATATATACTGTTATTCGATTTTCAATGTGCTTTTGACCTTTGATTAGGTCAATGGTCGCTTGCTGACAAATCAGAGATTTGAAACGCCGCGACACCTGACCTACGACGCAATCGAAGATTGCTGTTAGGTCATTGGTGGAGATAAGGAGATTCGAACTCCTGACCCCCTGCTTGCAAGGCAGGTGCTCTCCCAACTGAGCTATACCCCCATAAAAGAAC
>NZ_JBRFJE010000062.1:0-317 GCF_052932165.1 Finegoldia sp. P3-F-LR
TCTCAATTTAATGTTTGTTTGAAGCTAGCTTTTCAGCTGACTTTTGCTTTTTTATTCTCACCGAATTATTGTTTGGTTTGTACTTCTCTCAAAGTATTTACTTTATTTAATTTATTAAGGTTCTATAGTTTGTTGTCTTAATGACAACTTTCTTCGCACTTTCGTAACGACTTTGTTAGTATATCATACCAACTTTTCTTTGTCAACACTTTTTCGAAATATTTTTCTTTCAAAATGTGTTTTCTTGAAATGTTACTTTAGTGAACTATTATAGTTTACTATCATCATTTCATTTTGTCAAGTGTTTTGTAAAACTT
>NZ_JBRFJE010000063.1:0-309 GCF_052932165.1 Finegoldia sp. P3-F-LR
TGTTTCCTGTTACATCTGTTGTTCTGAAGTAGAATTGTGGTCTGTATCCTGAGAAGAATGGTGTGTGTCTTCCACCTTCTTCTTTTGTTAATACGTATACTTCTGCTTCAAATTTTGTGTGTGGGTGGATTGTTCCAGGTGCTGCTAATACTTGTCCTCTTTCGATGTCTTCTCTTTGTACCCCTCTTAGTAATGCTCCGATGTTATCTCCTGCTTCTGCTTCGTCAAGTTGTTTTCTGAACATTTCTACACCTGTTACTACTACTGTTCTTTTTTCTGTTGTAAGTCCTACGATTTCTACGTTGTCTC
>NZ_JBRFJE010000064.1:0-304 GCF_052932165.1 Finegoldia sp. P3-F-LR
ATATAATCCACAATTGCTTACGCTTTTTGCTTCAATTCATATACAACGCTCCTCTACCGATAGAAAAGCTATTATGCCAGTTGTATGTTGTTAAGTGTTTTAGAAATTGTATCGTTTAATAGTTTTATTTAATGTCTTTCTCTCTTACTTTACTAGTTGATATATTTCCTAATCACTTTTACTTCATACTTCTCGCATAATTGCTTTTCTATCCCACAGTTTCGGTATCAGATTTAGCCCCGTTCATCTTCGGCGCATTACCACTTGACCAGTGAGCTATTACGCACTCTTTAAATGTATGGCT
>NZ_JBRFJE010000065.1:0-298 GCF_052932165.1 Finegoldia sp. P3-F-LR
TTAAGAGCTATTTGCAAAGAAGCAGGTGTTACTACTGGGGCGTTTTATGGTCATTTTGAGGATAAGGAAGCACTTTTTTCTGAGTTAGTTGAGCCGATTGTAAGCCAAATACGAAAATACTATGCTATGTATGAGGATGAGAGTTTTGAGACATATAAAAAGGAAGTTCCGCTTGGGAAAGAAACCATTTATAAAATTTTAGACTCTAAAGCACATGGTGCTGTTAAGATGGTCTTGTATTTTTTTGAAAATAAAGATGCGTTTGAGTTATTAGTGTTTGGTTCTTATGGAACAAAAT
>NZ_JBRFJE010000066.1:0-289 GCF_052932165.1 Finegoldia sp. P3-F-LR
ATTATTCTATAATTTTAGAAACAACGCCAGCTCCTACTGTTCTTCCGCCTTCTCTGATGGCAAATCTTAATCCTTCTTCGATTGCGATTGGAGTGATTAATTCGATTATGAATTTTGCGTTATCTCCTGGCATTACCATTTCTACGCCTTCTTCTAATGCGATGTTTCCTGTTACATCTGTTGTTCTGAAGTAGAATTGTGGTCTGTATCCTGAGAAGAATGGTGTGTGTCTTCCACCTTCTTCTTTTGTTAATACGTATACTTCTGCTTCAAATTTTGTGTGTGGGTG
>NZ_JBRFJE010000067.1:0-273 GCF_052932165.1 Finegoldia sp. P3-F-LR
GACACACTCTAGTATCCATACGTAAATACATAGCGTATGGAGGCGAATGTTCTGAACTGAAACATCTAAGTAGGAACAAGAAAAGAAAGAAAACTCGATTCTCCAAGTAGCGGCGAGCGAACAGAGAAAAGCCCATTAAAGTAAGACTAAACTGATAGACAAATCTTATGGAAAGAAGAACCAAAGAAAGTAACAGTCTTGTAGTCGAAATCAGAATAGAGACACTTTAAGAAGAGTACCACGGAGCACGTGAAATTCTGTGGGAAGATAGGG
>NZ_JBRFJE010000068.1:0-264 GCF_052932165.1 Finegoldia sp. P3-F-LR
TAAAACATGTGTTTCTACGATTTTATGCGGTATTAATCCCGGTTTCCCGAGGCTATCCCACTGTCATAGGCAGGTTGCTCACGCGTTACTCACCCGTTCGCCACTCTCATTAGTAATCTTCCACCGAGGCTTCTGTTTACTAAATCCCGTTCGACTTGCATGTGTTAAGCACGCCGCCAGCGTTCGTCCTGAGCCAGGATCAAACTCTCAATTTAATGTTTGTTTGAAGCTAGCTTTTCAGCTGACTTTTGCTTTTTTATTCTC
>NZ_JBRFJE010000069.1:0-263 GCF_052932165.1 Finegoldia sp. P3-F-LR
ACAAGCAGACAGAGGAAGAAGACTTCTAATGTCGTACTTTTTGTAGAACGGGCCAGCGAGTTACGATACGTAGCAAGATTAAACATTTAAGATGTGAAGTCGCAGGGAAACCGAGTCTTAATAGGGCAGAAGTTATGTGTTGTAGACCCGAAACCGGGTGATCTATCCATGGGCAGAGTGAAGGTAAAGTAAAATTTACTGGAGGCTCGAACCGGGTAGCGTTTAAAAGCTATCGGATGACCTGTGGATAGGGGTGAAAAGCC
>NZ_JBRFJE010000070.1:0-263 GCF_052932165.1 Finegoldia sp. P3-F-LR
GGAGATACAAGTGTAAGTGGTACAGGAGTTCCAGGAGCAACAGTTGTATTAAAAGATAAAGATGGTAACAAGATTGGTGAAGCAACAGTTGATAAAGATGGTAAATGGACAGTTGACAATATTCCAGAAGACAAATTAGTTGAAGGAGAAAAAGTAACAGCTGAACAAACAGAACCAGGAAAGAAACCAGCAACTAAAGATGCAACAATAGCTGCAAAAGATGAACAAACATCAGCAGAACCAACAATTACTGAACCAAAAGC
>NZ_JBRFJE010000071.1:0-262 GCF_052932165.1 Finegoldia sp. P3-F-LR
GTATAGAGATATACCCCTCTCTTTATGAGACATCCATACAGGTGGTGCATGGTTGTCGTCAGCTCGTGTCGTGAGATGTTGGGTTAAGTCCCGCAACGAGCGCAACCCCTATACTTAGTTACCAGCGGATAATGCCGGGGACTCTAAGTAGACTGCCGATGACAAATCGGAGGAAGGTGGGGATGACGTCAAATCATCATGCCCTTTATGTCCTGGGCTACACACGTGCTACAATGGTTGGTACAGAGGGAAGCTATATAGT
>NZ_JBRFJE010000072.1:0-262 GCF_052932165.1 Finegoldia sp. P3-F-LR
ACTATATAGCTTCCCTCTGTACCAACCATTGTAGCACGTGTGTAGCCCAGGACATAAAGGGCATGATGATTTGACGTCATCCCCACCTTCCTCCGATTTGTCATCGGCAGTCTACTTAGAGTCCCCGACTTTATTCGCTGGTAACTAAGTATAGGGGTTGCGCTCGTTGCGGGACTTAACCCAACATCTCACGACACGAGCTGACGACAACCATGCACCACCTGTATGGATGTCTCATAAAGAGAGGGGTATATCTCTATAC
>NZ_JBRFJE010000073.1:0-261 GCF_052932165.1 Finegoldia sp. P3-F-LR
TAAATCTCAAGGAGGGGACGAGTACACTCTATCTAATAACAATATTATACAGTAAAACTGAATAATACTTAGTCGATAAAGGGTTATAGGTTACCTTTAACAACCTAAATACATTATATAAGGAGGGCAAATCGTGGCAAACGGAGATTATGAAGTAACTCATAATAGGATTCTTAATAGCGGTAAGAAAATTTTCAAAGAACAAGGATTTGAAAAGGCAAATTTAAGAGCTATTTGCAAAGAAGCAGGTGTTACTACTGG
>NZ_JBRFJE010000074.1:0-260 GCF_052932165.1 Finegoldia sp. P3-F-LR
CAATCGAAGATTGCTGTTAGGTCATTGGTGGAGATAAGGAGATTCGAACTCCTGACCCCCTGCTTGCAAGGCAGGTGCTCTCCCAACTGAGCTATACCCCCATAAAAGAACCTTAAAGTAAATACTTAAGAGCTTAGCACTCCTTAGAAAGGAGGTGATCCAGCCGCACCTTCCGATACGGCTACCTTGTTACGACTTCACCCCAGTCATCAATCCTACCTTCGACTGCTCCTCAATTAGGTCACAGGCTTCGGGTATTA
>NZ_JBRFJE010000075.1:0-256 GCF_052932165.1 Finegoldia sp. P3-F-LR
ACAAGCAGACAGAGGAAGAAGACTTCTAATGTCGTACTTTTTGTAGAACGGGCCAGCGAGTTACGATACGTAGCAAGATTAAACATTTAAGATGTGAAGTCGCAGGGAAACCGAGTCTTAATAGGGCGAAAGTTATGTGTTGTAGACCCGAAACCGGGTGATCTATCCATGGGCAGAGTGAAGGTAAAGTAAAATTTACTGGAGGCTCGAACCGGGTAGCGTTTAAAAGCTATCGGATGACCTGTGGATAGGGGTG
>NZ_JBRFJE010000076.1:0-256 GCF_052932165.1 Finegoldia sp. P3-F-LR
GGCTTTTCACCCCTATCCACAGGTCATCCGATAGCTTTTAAACGCTACCCGGTTCGAGCCTCCAGTAAATTTTACTTTACCTTCACTCTGCCCATGGATAGATCACCCGGTTTCGGGTCTACAACACGCAACTTCTGCCCTATTAAGACTCGGTTTCCCTGCGACTTCACATCTTAAATGTTTAATCTTGCTACGTATCGTAACTCGCTGGCCCGTTCTACAAAAAGTACGACATTAGAAGTCTTCTTCCTCTGTC
>NZ_JBRFJE010000077.1:0-255 GCF_052932165.1 Finegoldia sp. P3-F-LR
GTCCTTAGTACGAGAGGACCGGGATGGACAGACCGCTGGTGTACGAGTTGTACTGCCAAGTGCACAGCTCGGTAGCTACGTCTGGGAAGGATAAGTGCTGAAGGCATCTAAGCACGAAACCAACCTCAAGATAAGATTTCTATGAGATTACTTGAAGAAAACAAGATAGATAGGTCAGAGGTGTAAAGATAGTAATATCAAAGCTAACTGATACTAATAAATCGAAAACTTGACTGGAAATATATACTGTTATTG
>NZ_JBRFJE010000078.1:0-255 GCF_052932165.1 Finegoldia sp. P3-F-LR
TAGAATTCTCTTCTTGCCTACCTGTGTCGGTTTGCGGTACGGGTACAAGATTATTCGATAGCACCTTTTCTTGGCAGTTTGAATCTGTCGCTTCGCATCTTTCTGCTCCCCATGATAACTTACGTTAACGAATATACGGATTTGCCTGTATATTCTGGCTTGTTACTTGGACGTGTTCTACCATTCACACGCTCGACTTTTCCTTCTGCGTCAGTACTTCTCTCAATCACAATCTTGTAGTACAGGAATTTCTAC
>NZ_JBRFJE010000079.1:0-255 GCF_052932165.1 Finegoldia sp. P3-F-LR
CAATAACAGTATATATTTCCAGTCAAGTTTTCGATTTATTAGTATCAGTTAGCTTTGATATTACTATCTTTACACCTCTGACCTATCTATCTTGTTTTCTTCAAGTAATCTCATAGAAATCTTATCTCGAGGTTGGTTTCGTGCTTAGATGCCTTCAGCACTTATCCTTCCCAGACGTAGCTACCGAGCTGTGCACTTGGCAGTACAACTCGTACACCAGCGGTCTGTCCATCCCGGTCCTCTCGTACTAAGGAC
>NZ_JBRFJE010000080.1:0-255 GCF_052932165.1 Finegoldia sp. P3-F-LR
GAATGGGCTCAGGAGAATTCGTAGACTACGCTAACATCGACAAAGCACCAGAAGAAAGAGAAAGAGGAATCACAATCAACACTTCTCACGTAGAATACGAAACAGAAAAAAGACACTACGCACACGTTGACTGTCCAGGTCACGCTGACTACGTTAAAAACATGATCACAGGAGCAGCACAAATGGACGGAGCAATCCTAGTAGTAAGTGCAGCAGACGGTCCAATGCCACAAACAAGAGAACACATCTTGTTAG
>NZ_JBRFJE010000081.1:0-250 GCF_052932165.1 Finegoldia sp. P3-F-LR
TAAAACATGTGTTTCTACGATTTTATGCGGTATTAATCCCGGTTTCCCGAGGCTATCCCACTGTCATAGGCAGGTTGCTCACGCGTTACTCACCCGTTCGCCACTCTCATTAGTAATCTTCCACCGAAGCTTCTGTCTACTAAATCCCGTTCGACTTGCATGTGTTAAGCACGCCGCCAGCGTTCGTCCTGAGCCAGGATCAAACTCTCAATTTAATGTTTGTTTGAAGCTAGCTTTTCAGCTGACTTTT
>NZ_JBRFJE010000082.1:0-231 GCF_052932165.1 Finegoldia sp. P3-F-LR
CTGGAATATTGTCAACTGTCCATTTACCATCTTTATCAACTGTTGCTTCACCAATCTTGTTACCATCTTTATCTTTTAATACAACTGTTGCTCCTGGAACTCCTGTACCACTTACACTTGTATCTCCAGCTTTTGGTTCAGTAATTGTTGGTTCTGCTGATGTTTGTTCATCTTTTGCAGCTATTGTTGCATCTTTAGTTGCTGGTTTCTTTCCTGGTTCTGTTTGTTCAG
>NZ_JBRFJE010000083.1:0-226 GCF_052932165.1 Finegoldia sp. P3-F-LR
CCTCCTCGTATAATATAGTTGTAGTAATGAATACTACATTTTATTCTCAATCCCACTTTCATATGGGATAATAATTGTATAGATAGAGGTCGTAGCTATCCTCCTTGAAGCTAGTCTTCCTATTTAAGGGTTACGCCTCTACTTTACGTCCTTATCAGTATGAGCTGGATAGCACATTTCGTTGCTGTATGTCTAACGAGGTTTGATTGTCGTAAAGTTCTTGAGG
>NZ_JBRFJE010000084.1:0-217 GCF_052932165.1 Finegoldia sp. P3-F-LR
AAGAATAACCACGAAGCCTCAATAATTGATTCTAATGGTAAACTTGTTTCTGAGTCTTTTTCTTTTTCTAATTCTATCAGGGGTTTAGAAAAGTTTCAGAAATTTATTTCCTCTTTTTCGATTGATTTTAACAATTGTATTATTGGTATGGAAGCTACAGGTCATTATTGGCTGTCTCTTTATTCTTTCTTGATTGATTTAGGATTTTCTTGTATTG
>NZ_JBRFJE010000085.1:0-210 GCF_052932165.1 Finegoldia sp. P3-F-LR
CTTCACCAATCTTGTTACCATCTTTATCTTTTAATACAACTGTTGCTCCTGGAACTCCTGTACCACTTACACTTGTATCTCCTGCTTTTGGTTCAGTAATTGTTGGTTCTGCTGATGTTTGTTCATCTTTTGCAGCTATTGTTGCATCTTTAGTTGCTGGTTTCTTTCCTGGTTCTGTTTGTTCAGCTGTTACTTTTTCTCCTTCAACTA